>NZ_JBEIAC010000017.1:0-100780 GCF_040240335.1 Brenneria sp. L4-2C
GTCGCCCTGAACCGTTTCCCAGATCCATAGGCCGCAGGCTTCAATTTTTTTCTTTCCCTGTGAAAACCAGCTATCGGGCGCGGCGGTAAAAAACGCCAGTGCGTGAGTGAGTTGCTGTCCCATCAGTGGTGACCTCCTGTTATTGTATTTGCCTCTGTATCCGTGCTATTCACCGTGTCTCGCCAGAGACGCTACTGTGACCCAGGACTGGGCGGCGCCAGTTCGTAACGCACGTTGGCGGATTGACGGTAAAGTCGGCGTCCTGCAACAGTATCTCGCCCGGGGCGATATTGCGGATGCCGGTAAAGGTTATCTGGTGGCAATAGGTCTTGCTCAACCCCTCGCTGGAAGTGGAGGATTCCACATTGAGGTCGGTTGCGCCGGAAACAGACAGCCGGTAGCGGGCGAACGTGGCGGTTAAGGAAGAAAGCGGCGTGGGTATCGCGGAATAATGCTCCATGCGGTTTCCTATTTTCTGTCCATTGAGAAATTTAAGCAGTGCATTATGCCGCAACAATCAATAAAACGGTAAGAGAATTAAGCGATGAAGATCACAATAATATTCTTTTAAATCAAATTGTTATTATGATAACAATATCATTTGTCATTATTAGAAATGAGGTGTTGGAATATTTATACGGCAGGATAAAGGGAATGTTAATGGTTGTCGTCCTGCTATGCGTAAACCGGCTAATCCGCATATAAGGCTTATCGCTATCCGGGTCATACTTCGAGCTGTATGCATTGGCCCTGTACAGGGCCAACACTTTGCGTTGTTCAAAGCGACGGCGTTTTGTCCCGCAACTGGCATTATTTAGGCTATAAGGTTGCCCATCAGCCGTCTTGTTTTGGCGGTTCCGCAGGGGGTTTCGGCGGTTCCGCCGGGGACAGCGTGAGCATCAGGCCTTCCTGGCGCATCCGGGCGGCCTCGTCGGGCAGATGAAGGCGATCCAGCGCATCGGCGCGCCAGGCGTAGTCATAGGCATCCGGACGCTGATCCAACGCGGCGCGGAACGCATCGCTGGCCTGCTGCCATTCGCCATGTTGCATCGATAGCTGGCCTAGCGTGCTGTTCAGCAACGGCGTCGCGCCCTGTTGTTTGATCAACTGGCGCAACATTTTTTCCAACCGATCGGGATCGCCGGACTTCAGGCGCGGCATCAACAGAACCAGCCGCTCGTCATACTGGCGTTTGAGCCCGTCCAGAATGATTTTCTGGGCGGTATCGTGGTCGTCGCACTCGATAAGGTGCTCCACCATCGCCACCTGCAAAGGCACTTCATGGCGGACTTTCCGGCTCTGATTATTCCACCACTGTTTCAGCTCTTCACTGCCGCCGTCGGCCATCGCCTGATTCATCAGGCCGATATACGCCTGCTGCTCCAGCGCCTGCAACTGCGCGTCGTCATGCAGGTTCGTTTTGCGCATCGCGGGAATAATATCCAGCAACGCGCCGTAGGCATTGGTGCGCAGGAAAGCCTGCTCCGCCAGACGCAACACTTCCGGGTGGCGCGGGGCGACTTCCAACAGGCGATCCACGCCGTGACGGGCGGCATGGTCTTCATGACGCGCCAACTGGATGCGTACCCGGGTAATATCCACCGGCAGCTGATCGGTATCGGCGATTTCCGCGGCGCGCTCCAGATATTGTTTGGTGCGGAATTCGTCGCCGCGCTGCTGCGCCGCTTCCGCCGCCATCAGATAGTTAACCACCGGCTGATCCGCATGATCGGCATTGCGGGCCATCAATTTCTCTACCTGTCGATAATCGCCTTCCGCCAGTTTGAGCAGCGCAGCCTTGGTCTGTTTTCTGGCCCGGCTGCGTTTGCGGCCCAAAAACCAACCGCGGGTGCGGGCGCCGGTATGGAAAATACGGCGGATCGCCCACTCGATAACCAGCAGCGCCAGGAACAGCAACACCAGCATGATGACCAGACCGGTTACGCTGGTTTCAATATTGTAGTTGTCCGTTTGAATCAGTACGTATCCCTGATGACCGGCGACCATCGGGCCGACGATCACCCCGGCGATCAGGATGAGGAACAGCAGCAAAATTTTCAGCATGTTCAGCCCTCCTGCCGCGTCGCTGGCGTTTGCGCCAGTAAGTTGCGTACTCGCGTCTGCATCAGTTTTTCCAGTAGCGGCTGGCTTTGCAGCGTGGTCGGCACATCCATTGAAACTGACTGCTGGCTCAACGCATCCACGCTTTCCAGAAAGGCCTGGGTGTTGGGATCGCTGGTATCAAAATAGGCCCTGACCCAGGTGGCGGCGGTTTCCAGCGACTGTCTGTAGGTTTCGTTCTGATGGCGCGGGATGGCCTGGGCGGCCACCAGCAGACGGGAGCGGATATTCTCGCGCAGATAAATATCCTGATTCGGCGCCAGCAGCGGTTCCGCCGCGCTATCGCGCCGGCGAACGGTGATGAATTCCGCGATAAAGTTATGCCAGCTCTTGCTGAGATTTTGCCGCCATTCGCTGAGAGAGGCCGACAGCTCGGTGCTGTTCTCATCCATCGGCGTTTCATCGCTATTGTTGTCGGCAAGGCGCAGGTTATCCACCTGATCGGTCAACTGGTTCACTTTCAGAATGATGCCGTCGAAGTCGATCTGGCTGACGCCCGCCAGCGCGCTGATGTCGTTGGTGAGCGCGCGGCGCACTTCAATCACGCTTGGGTCATTCATTTCCGCCAGGCTGGCGTCCGCGCTTTTCAGCAACGCGCCCGCCGTGGTGACGTCTTTATCGCTCCATAATTTGCGGCCCGCCATTTTCACCAGGAAATCCGCCTGGGATAACAGCCAGGTGTTGGTGTCGTGCTCGGTCAGCGACGCCAGTTTTTGACTCATCTCATCCGACTGGCGGGTTAATGCGTTAAGGCGCTGCTCGGTGGCGTTCAGTGATTGGCTATGCGACTGCTGCGCGTCTTCCCACTGCCGTTGCCCCTGGTTGTACTGTTGTTGCAACGCGCTCAACTGGGATTCCAGACGCTGGATGACGGCGGCTTTCTGCTGCTCTTGTTGTTGCGTGTAGTAGTAATGCCCGCCGCTCAGCGCCAGCGCGATAATAATGGCTATCGACCCCAGCAAGACGCCGCTTCGTCCGGACGGTTGCGGTTTGGGCTCCTGCTGCTGATGCGCGGGCTCAACCCGTTCTGCCACCGTTTCGGATGGGGTCGTGGGGGTATTGTGTTCCGTCATAATGGTACATCCCATGATCAGGTTTATTGTAGTGCGCGCATAAGCGCATCGTTGTCGGCATTATCGGCGATACGAATATGACGCCAGCCGAGTTGGCGGGCCTGGACGGCCAGTCGTTCGCTAACCACTATCAACTGACAACCCAGTAACCAGGAAGCCCGATAGTAATCAGGCACTAAAGTATAGATCCGTTGTAGCATTTCTCCGCTGGTGATCACCAGCGTATCGATACCGGCCTGTTGCCAGTGGCGGCTTTGTTCCGGTCCGTCATAATGAACGGGGCGGCGCTGGTAACATTCGGCGTAACTCACTTTCGCCCCTCGTTGCGCCAGCGTGTCGCCCAGCAGTTCCCGACCGCCGTTACCCCGTAATAATAGTGCGTGTTTACCATTAACATACTGTAATTCTGGTAATTGCAGTAAACTTTCGCTGGTCTCGCGCTCTGTTGGGTAGGCGACATGCCGCGCGCTGACTTTATGCAGCGCCAGCGCGGTGGCGCGGCCGATGGCGTAATAGCTCGGGTTTGACGGCCAGCCGGCGCCGCTGCGGCTTAACAGCGGATCGGCATAATCGATGGCATGGCGGGACAGCGCGAAGAGCAGATCGCCGGGGCGCAAGCTCGCCAGCATGGCGGGCAATTGCGCCAGTTCGCCGCCCGGCGAAAATTCGATCAGCGGGCTGTGATAAGCGCTGTAGCCCCGTTTTCTTAAGCGGGTCACCAGTTGTTCACCAGCCGGAGACGGACGGGTAACCAGAATCGTCATGATGAGGGGATGTCCCGATAAACCGCCTGGAGAATGGCTTTGGCGCCTTTGGCCAACAGCTCTTCCGCCAGCGCGACGCCGATCTGTTCCGCTTCGGACGGTTTTCCCCGGCGCTCGCCGGTAATGATTCGGCCGCCATCCGGCGAGCCGACCAGCGCGCGCAGCCACAGCGTATCGCCGTCCAGTTCGGCGTAGCTGCCGATAGGCACCTGGCATCCGCCTTCCAGACGCAGGTTCATCGCCCGTTCAGCCTGCACGCGGACGGCGGTGGCGGCATGGTTGAGCGGAGAAAGCAGCCGGCGGGTTTGTTTATCGTCCTGCCGGCACTCAATGCCGATCGCCCCTTGTCCTACCGCCGGTAACGAAATTTCCGGGCTGAGCGGGCTGCGGATCCGGTCTTCCAGCTTCAGACGTTTCAGTCCCGCCGCCGCCAGAATAATCGCGTCATAGTCGCCGCTATCCAGTTTCGCCAGCCGGGTACCCACATTCCCGCGTAAATCGCGGACGATCAGATCGGGGCGCCGGGCACGCAGCTGGCACTGACGGCGCAGGCTCGACGTGCCGACGCAACTGCCCGCCGGCAGTTGATCAAGATCGGCATAATGATTGGAGACAAAGGCGTCGCGCGGATCGTCGCGCTCGCAAATCGTCGCCAGACCGAGGCCTTCAGGAAATTCAGCCGGGACATCCTTCATTGAATGGACGGCGATATCGGCGCGATCTTCAAGCAGCGCCAGTTCCAATTCTTTGACAAATAATCCCTTGCCGCCGACCTTGGCTAAGGGGGTATCGAGGATAATATCGCCGCGGGTCACCATCGGTACCAGTTCTACCCGAAGTCCCGGATGGTGGCGGCTCAGCAATTGCTGAACATATTGTGCTTGCCACAGCGCCAACGGGCTCTGTCGGGTAGCAATTCTAATGATATTGTCTAACATGCTTGATACCGTTTTTATCGTTTTCCGGCGCCATCGTATCATTGATAGTGCGCCAGTGTCAGGTGACGGACATCGGAGTCCGCCGGCAAAACGGCAGAAAATGAACGGGTTTGAAATGACATGTGACAGGCCGGATTTCTCAGGCGATAATTAAAACCGTAATGAAAGCAAGGAGGATAAGTCTAACTTTCTTTACTTTCTTTACGCTTAATCAGCAAGGTGTTAAATTGATCACGTTTCCAGCAATATCTTGCCCAACATTCTGCTAAATATAACCGTTGGCAAGTCAGGAATACGTTTTTTCTAAGCACTGATAATCAGGCGAAACGTCTTGTACTTCTATATCGAGACTTTGAAGCAAAGACTGGATGCGATCAACCAACTGCGTGTTGATCGGGCTCTGGCCGCAATGAAACCTGCTTTCCAGCAGGTCTACAGTCTTGTGCCGATTTTATTACATTATCACCACCCACTCATGCCGGGCTATGTCGAGGGCAAGGTTCCTCACGGCATTTGCTTCCACACGCCTGATGAAAAGCAGCAACAATACCTGGATAAAATCGAACTGCGCTGGGGACCGTTTGCCGACTCCCACGATAAGGGCGAATTGCCGATTACCGGCGTCTACTCCATGGGCAGCACCTCGTCTATTGGACAGAGCTGTAGTTCCGATCTGGATATCTGGGTTTGCCATCAATCCTGGCTGGATAACGAAGAGCGTCAACGCTTACAGAAGAAATGCACCCTGCTGGAAGAGTGGGCCGCCGCGCAGGGCGTGGACGTCAGCTTCTTCCTGATGGATGAAAACCGCTTTCGCCACAATGAAAGCGGCAGTCTGGGCGGCGAAGATTGCGGATCCACCCAGCATATTCTTTTACTGGACGAGTTCTACCGTACGGCCGTCCGCATGGCGGGCAAGCGTATCCTGTGGAATATGGTGCCGGTGGAAGAAGAAGCGAATTACGATGAATATGTCCTGTCGCTGTACGCGCAAGGCGCGCTGGCGCCGAACGAGTGGCTGGATCTCGGCGGGCTGAGCACGCTGTCGGCGGAAGAATATTTCGGCGCCAGCCTGTGGCAGCTCTATAAAAGCATCGACTCCCCTTACAAGGCGGTATTGAAAACGCTGCTGCTGGAAGCCTATTCCTGGGAGTATCCGGATACGCGTCTGTTGTCCATGGACATCAAAAAACGTCTGCACAAAGGCGAGATCGTCTCTTTCGGTCTGGATCCTTATTGCATGATGCTGGAACGGGTGACGAATTATCTGACGCAGATAAACGATCCGACCCGTCTCGACCTGGTGCGCCGATGTTTCTATTTAAAAGTGTGTGAAAAACTCTCCAGCGACCATGCCTGCGTCGGCTGGCGGCGCCAGATTCTGCAACAGCTGGTGCAAGAATGGGGTTGGAGCGACGATCATTTGGCGATGTTGGATAATCGCGCCAACTGGAAGATTGAACGGGTACGTGAAGCGCATAACGAACTGCTGGATGCGATGATGCAGGCCTATCGCAACCTGATTCGCTTCGCACGGCGCAATAATCTGAGCGTCAGCGCCAGTCCGCAGGATATCGGCGTCTTGACCCGCAAGCTGTACGCCGCGTTTGAAGCGCTGCCCGGCAAGGTGACGCTGCTGAACCCGCAGATTTCGCCCGACCTGTCGGAGCCGAATTTAACCTTTATTTATGTGCCGATCGGACGTGCGAACCGCTCCGGTTGGTATCTGTACAATCAGGCGCCGTCGATGGATGCCATCATCAGCCATCAGCCGCTGGAATATAACCGCTATCTGAACAAGCTGGTGGCCTGGGCCTACTTTAACGGCTTGCTGACGCCGAAGACGCATCTGCACATTAAAGGCAGCGAACTGTGCGATATCACCCGTCTACAGGCGCTGGTGTCCGATGTTTCCAGCCATTTCCCCTTGCGTCTGGCGGCGCCGACGCCGAAGGCGCTGTACAGCCCGTGCGAAATCCGCCATTTAGCCATTATCGTCAATCTGGAACATGATCCCACCGCCGTCTTCCGCAATCAGGTGGGGCATTTCGATTTCCGGCAGATGGATGTGTTCAGTTTTGGTCAACAGCAGCAATGTCTGGTCGGCAGCATCGATCTGTTGTATCGCAATTCGTGGAATGAAGTGCGTACGCTGCATTTCAGCGGCGAACAGGCGGTGTTGGAAGCGTTGAAAACGATTCTGGGCAAGATGCATCAGGATGCGGCGTTGCCGGAGTCGCTGGAAGTGTTCTGCTACAGCCAGCATTTGCGCGGGCTGATTCGTACGCGCGTGCAGCAGCTGGTCTCCGAATGCATTGAGCTGCGCCTGACCAGCACGCGTCAGGAACCGGGTCGGTTTAAAGCGGTGAAGGTCGCCGGGCAAACCTGGGGACTGTTCTTTGAACGGCTGAGCGTTTCGGTGCAGAAACTGGAAAACGCCGTTGAATTCTATGGCGCGATTTCCAACAATAAACTGCAAGGCGTGCCGGTTCATATTGAATCCAGCCATGTGCATTTACCCCCGGTGGTCGATGGCGTCGCCAGCGAGGGCATTATCCAATTCTTCTTTGAAGATTTGGATGAAAATCAAGGGTTTAATATTTATATTCTGGATGAGTCCAACCGGGTTGAAGTGTATCATCACTGCGAAGGCAGCAAAGAGGAATTGGTGCGCGACGTGAGCCGTTTCTATTCCTCCTCTCACGATCGCTTTACCTATGGATCCAGTTTTATCAATTTCAATCTGCCGCAGTTTTATCAGATTGTGCAACTGGACGGCCGCACTCAGGTGATCCCGTTTCGCAGCAGCGCGCTTTCTCATCTTTGCATTACCCCGGTGCTCGGCGATGCCGCCAAAGGTATGCAACAGCGGTTACAAATATTTTAATTCCCGGCGCCCCGCAGGCGGGCGACGCGCCAGCCTCCTTTCTCCGTTAGTCGTAGCATGCCGTCGCAGACGGCTTAGCTGAAGCGCACCGTTTCTCCGGCCTGGGTGGAGCAGGCGGCGGACAGCAGCGACATGAAATCTTCTCCGCTGCGATCGCACACCCAGCGTTTATCCTGATAGTTGAAGTGATAACCGCCGGTTTTGGTCGCCAGCCAAATCTGGTGCAATGGCTCCTGACGATTGATGACAATTTTTGTTTTGTTTTCAAAGGTCAGCGTCATCACGCCGCCGTTGGTTTCGTAATCGATATCGGCATCCCCGTCGAATTGGTCCAGCGTTTCTTCCAGTTGCAGCATCAGTTCGTCGGCTAATTGATGGAACTCGCTATCGTTCATTTTCGATTCCTATTGATTTTCATGATCCACCTGCGATTATAGAGAGCATGCATGCATGAATTACAGGTCTTAATGTTATGAAAAAGGTATTTCGCCGGTTTTTTCTGGCGTTATCGCTGCTGACGTTGTTCGGCTGCGGTCTTAAAGGGCCGCTTTATTTTCCGCCGGAGGGCAAGTCGGCAGCGCCCGACGCTCAGCAGCAGAGTGCGGATCACACACAGCAAAAATCGTCCGCGCGGCAGTAACCGGCGATGGTGTCTGATATATCTATCATTATGTTTATAACAGGTCACGATAGCGTTTACCGCGTCCGGTTAAGCCAGCGGAGTCAGGATAATGCAGTTCGCTAAAATGCATGGGTTAGGCAACGATTTCATGGTTGTTGATGCCGTCACGCAGAATGTTTATTTTTCACCCGAGCTGATCCGCCGCTTGTCGGATCGGCACTGCGGCGTGGGATTTGATCAACTCCTGGTGGTTGAGCCGCCGTACGATCCCGAGTTGGATTTCCACTACCGTATTTTCAATGCCGACGGCAGCGAAGTGGCGCAGTGCGGCAACGGCGCGCGCTGCTTCGCCCGTTTTGTGCGTCTGAAAGGGTTGACCAACAAGCGTGATATCGCGGTCAGCACCCAGACGGGACGGATGATCCTCAGCGTTACGGAGGACGACCTGGTGCGGGTGAATATGGGGGAACCCAATTTCGAGCCGCAGCAGATCCCTTTTCGCGCCATGAAAGCCGAAAAAACCTACATTATGCGCGTGGAGGAACACACCGTATTATGCGGCGTGGTCTCCATGGGCAACCCTCACTGCGTGATGCAGGTGGAGGAGGCGGCGACCGCCAATGTCGAGGTGTTGGGGCCGTTGCTGGAAAGCCATGAGCGCTTCCCTGAGCGCGCCAATATCGGTTTTATGCAAATCGTTGACCGCAATACCGTCAAGCTGCGGGTTTATGAACGCGGCGCCGGCGAGACTCAGGCCTGCGGCAGCGGGGCCTGCGCCGCGGTGGCCGTCGGCATTCAACAGGATCTGCTGTCTTCACAGGTCAAGGTATCGCTGCCGGGCGGCGATCTGGATATCCACTGGGATGGGCCGGGACATCCGTTATTCATGACCGGGCCCGCAACGCATGTTTACGATGGGTTTATTCATTTATGAAGAATGTCGAGGAGCAGGCGGAACGCCAGATCGCACTCAGTGACGACATGGTGTTGCAGTTCCTGCAACAGAATCCTGATTTCTTTATCCGCAATGCCCGGCAGATCGAGCAGATGCGCATACCGCACCCCGTCAGGGGAACGGTATCGCTGGTGGAGTGGCAGTTGTCTCGTCAACGGCACCACATCACCCAGCTTGAGGAAGAAATCACGTTGTTGATGCAGCAGGCGGGCGTTAACGAATCGCTGTTCAATCGGCTGCTGGGCCTGCAAACCGAGCTGGCGGCGGCGGATAGCCTGATGGATATGCTGGACAGGCTGCAACGCTGGGCGCGCAAGCTCGGGCTGTCGGGCGCCTCGGTTCGTCTGTTCAGCGACAAATGGCGTATCGGCGCGCCGTCTGATTTCACCCATTTATCGCTGAATCGTTCGGCGTTTGAGCCGTTGCGTATCCAGCGTCTTGGTCAGGCCAACCATTATCTGGGTAATCTGAACGGCCCCGAACTGTTGCTGCTGTTGCCGCAGGCCAAACAGGTGGGATCGGTAGCGTTATCCATGCTCGGCGAGGATCACGACCTGGGGCTGCTGATCTTCACCAGCCGCGATAGCCATCACTATCAGGATGGCATGGGAACCGTGCTGTTGCAGCAGATGGCGATGACGATTCTCCCCGCCATGCTGGCGCGCTGGATTGAACGGGTATGAGCCAACCCGCCGCGCCCGTCGCTCCCCGGCTTCAGTCGCCGGTTGACGATTTCCTGCGCTACCTGAAGGTGGAGCGTCAAATGAGTCCGTTGACGCTGAGCAGCTACGCCCGTCAGCTTGCGGCGGTTATCGCCATGGTTTCGTCCGCCGGCGTGGATGACTGGCGAACGCTGGATGCGGCCGGCGTTCGCGCCGTGGTTTCCCGCAGTAAACGCGACGGGCTGCACGCGTCCAGTCTGGCGCTGCGGCTGTCCGCCCTGCGCAGTTTCCTCGATTGGATGGTTGCGCGCGGCGAACTGGGCGCCAACCCCGCCAAAGGCGTGTCGACGCCGCGGGTCGGCCGTCATCTGCCGAAAAATATGGACGTGGATGAAATGAATCGTCTGCTGGATATCGAGCTCGACGATCCGCTGGCGGTGCGCGACCGCGCGATGCTGGAAGTGATGTACGGCGCGGGTCTGCGTTTGGCCGAATTGGTCGGCATGGACTGCCGCCATATCGATCTGGACAGCGGCGAAGTCTGGGTGTTGGGTAAAGGCAGCAAGGAGCGCCGGCTGCCGATGGGCAAAACGGCGGTAGCCTGGCTTGAGCGCTGGCTGGCGCTGCGTGAGTTGTTCGGGCCGCAGGATGACGCCATTTTTATTTCCAATCAGGGCCGGCGTATTTCCATGCGCAATGTGCAGAAACGCTTTGCGGAGTGGGGCGTCAGGCAAGGCGTCAATAGCCATGTTCATCCGCATAAACTGCGTCACTCATTTGCCACCCATATGCTGGAATCCAGCGGTGATTTACGCGCGGTGCAGGAATTGCTCGGCCATGCCAATCTTTCCACGACGCAGATCTATACCCATCTGGACTTTCAACACTTGGCGTCCGTATACGATGCCGCACATCCACGTGCCAAACGGGGAAAACATTGATGCATTTTTACCGACCATTAGGCCCCATCCGTGCGATAACCTTCGATTTAGACGACACGCTGTACGATAACGCCGAGGTGATACGGCGCACCAAGCAGGAATCGATCGCTTTTTTACAACAGTATCATCCCGGTCTGAAAGATTTTCAGGAAGCGGATTTACAGCGCCTGCGCGACGAACTACGGGCGCAAGAACCTGAAATCTATCACGACGTGACGGAATGGCGGCGGCGGGCGGTTGAACAGGCGATGAAGAACATCGGCCTGAATGCCGACGAGGCGATGCGGGGGTCAATGGCGGCGATGGACAACGTCGCCTATTGGCGCAATCAGATCGTCATACCGGAAGAGACGCATCGTACGCTGGCGACGCTGGCCGAGCAGGTGCCGCTGGCGGCGATCACCAACGGCAACGCCGATCCCTATCAGTTCGGCCTGGAGCGCTACTTTGCCTTTGTGCTGCGCGCAGGTCCGGACGGCCGCTCAAAACCGTTCGCCGATATGTATCATCTGGCGGCGGAAAAGCTCAATCTGCCGCTTAACCAGATTCTGCACGTCGGCGACGATCTTACCACCGATGTCGCCGGCGCCGTGCGCTGCGGGATGCAGACTTGCTGGATCAACCTGCGGCAAGGCGACCTGATGCATATCGACGATGCCCGCTTGCTGCCGCATATCGAAATTTGCCGATTGGCATCGCTGACAGCGTTGTTATAATCACCTGTATATATACCCAATAGATTATGGCGGGCTATCCTGCCCGCCTTCGGGTCAACGTTTTGCGTTGTTAAAAAACGATCCCGGCGTTTTTTCACGGCGCGGGCAGCGGCTTAACCGTCATGGCGGTCAACGCTTCCGCCGCCTGAACGATGCCGGGTTTGTCTTGTGTCAATAATCAGTGGTGACCGTGTTGCTTCGCGACGATACGGTTTCCCGTCAACGGATACCGTACCTATGGACGTTTCTGCTCTACTCGATGGCCTCAACGACAAACAACGAGAGGCGGTAGCCGCGCCGCGCAGCAATTTACTCGTGCTGGCGGGGGCGGGCAGCGGCAAGACGCGGGTGCTGGTGCATCGTATCGCCTGGCTGTTGTCCGTCGAAGGCTGCTCTCCTTATTCCATTATGGCGGTGACGTTCACCAATAAAGCCGCGGCGGAAATGCGTCACCGTATCGAACATCTGATCGGCACCAGCCAGGGCGGCATGTGGATCGGCACCTTCCACGGTCTGGCGCACCGTCTGCTGCGCGCGCATCATCTGGATGCCGGCCTGCCGCAGGATTTTCAGATCCTGGACGGCGAAGATCAGCTGCGTTTGCTCAAGCGCCTGATTCGGGCGCTGAATCTGGATGAGAAACAGTGGCCGCCGCGTCAGGCCATGTGGTACATCAACGGCAAGAAGGACGAAGGTTTGCGTCCTCAACATATCGAAAGTTACGGCAATCCGATAGAACAGACCTGGCAGCGGGTTTATCAGGCTTATCAGGAGGCCTGCGACCGGGCCGGGCTGGTGGATTTCGCCGAGCTGCTGCTGCGCGCCCACGAACTGTGGCTGAATAAGCCGCATATTCTGAATCACTACCGCGAACGCTTTACCAATATTCTGGTGGATGAATTTCAGGATACCAACCGTATTCAATATGCCTGGATCCGCATGCTGGCGGGGGATAGCGCCAATGTGATGATCGTCGGGGATGACGACCAGTCGATTTATGGCTGGCGCGGCGCGCAGGTGGAAAACATTCAGCTCTTTCTCCAGGATTTCGCCGGCGCGCAAACCATCCGTCTGGAGCAGAATTACCGTTCGACCAGCAATATCCTGAATGCGGCCAATGCCCTGATTGCGCATAACGGAGGGCGTTTAGGCAAGAATCTATGGACGGAGGACGCGGAGGGCGAACCCATCTCGCTGTACTGCGCGTTTAACGAACTGGATGAAGCGCGTTTTGTGGTCAACCGGATTAAAGTCTGGCAGGAGAACGGCGGCGCGCTGAGCGATAACGCCATCCTGTACCGCAGCAACGCCCAGTCGCGCGTGCTGGAAGAAGCCTTGCTTCAGCAGAGCATGCCGTACCGCATTTATGGCGGCATGCGCTTCTTCGAGCGGCAGGAAATCAAGGATGCGCTGGCTTACCTGCGCCTGATCGCCAACCGTAACGATGACGCGGCCTTTGAGCGCGTGGTGAATACGCCGACGCGCGGCATCGGCGACAGAACGCTGGACGTGGTACGGCAAACCGCCCGGGAGCGGCAGCTTACGCTCTGGCAGTCCACGCGTACGCTATTGCAGGAAAAGGCGCTGGCGGGCAGGGCGGCATCGGCGTTGCAGCGTTTCGTCGAGCTGGTGAATGCGCTGGCGGATGAAACCGCTGAAATGCCGCTGCATGTGCAAACCGACCGGGTGATCAAAGATTCCGGTCTGTGGAGTATGTACGAGCAGGAGAAAGGCGAGAAAGGACAGGCGCGGGTGGAAAACCTTGAGGAACTGGTTACCGCGACGCGGCAATACAGCTATCAGGATGAAGATCAGGATCTGATGCCGTTGCAGGCGTTTTTATCGCATGCGGCCCTGGAAGCGGGGGAGGGGCAGGCGGATGCCTATCAGGATGCGGTGCAGTTAATGACGTTGCACTCGGCGAAAGGGTTGGAGTTTCCGCAGGTGTTTATCGTCGGCATGGAAGAAGGCATGTTCCCCAGCCAGATGTCGCTCGACGAAGGCGGCCGGCTGGAGGAAGAGCGCCGTCTGGCCTATGTCGGGGTAACGCGCGCGATGCGAAAACTGACGCTGACCTACGCGGAATCCCGGCGTTTATACGGTAAAGAAGCCTATCACCGGCCGTCCCGTTTTGTCGGCGAACTACCGGCGGAGTGCGTCGAGGAAGTCAGGCTGCGGGCCAGCGTGTCGCGCCCGGTCAATCACCAGCGTCTTGGCACGCCGATAAGCGAAACCGACAGCGGTTATCGCCTGGGCCAGCGGGTACGGCATGCCAAATTTGGCGAAGGCACCATCGTTAATCTGGAAGGCAGCGGCGAGCACTGCCGGATTCAGGTGGCGTTTCAAGGGCAGGGCATAAAATGGCTGGTGGCCGCGTATGCCCGGCTGGAAGCGGTATGATTTAGACCTGGCGGCCAATCACCGGCGAGCGGTCTGGCAGACGTCGGACGAGAATAAAAAGAGCAACAAGGAGCAGCGGCATGACATTGAAGCAGATTGTGGATGCTTTACGTCAAAAGAAATGGGTGGATTTAACCCACCCGATAACGGGCGATATCCCGGTTTTCAGCGCTTTTGAGGGCGTGAAGCGTAAAACGGTGTTCAGCGTTGAACAGCACGGTTTTTTCGCGGAGGAAGTCACGTTTACCACGCCGACCGGAACGCACATCGATTCGCCGGGGCATTTTGTCGCGGGCAAGCGCTATCTGGATCGCATTGATAATAAAGAGTTATTACTGCCGCTGTCGGTGATTCACAAGCAGGAAGCGGTCGAGCGCGACCCGGACTACCGTCTGACGGTGGATGACGTTTTGCAGTTCGAGGCGCAATGGGGAACGATCCCGGCGGACAGTTTCGTCGCCTTCGCCAGCGGCTGGAGCAAAAGATGGCCGGACGGGCGGGCGTTCGACAACAAGGATGAGCAGGGAAACAGCCACACGCCGGGGTGGTCTATCGAAGCGTTAACATTCCTGTTTGAACAACGCGGCATCAGCGCCGTCGGACATGAAACGCTGGACACCGACGCCGCCGTGGATTTTCGCCGCCACAACGCGCTGATCGGGGAATATTACGTTCTGGATCAGAACGCGTATCAGGTCGAAGTGCTGAACAATCTTGAGCAGATTCCGCCCACCGGCGCCTATATTCACGTGATGTATCCCAACTTTGCCGGTACGGCGAGTTTCCCGGTGCGCGCCGTCGCCTACCTGCCGGAAGACGCCTGACCGCCAGGCGGGCGTCTGGCAAAAGAGGCGCGCCCGGCGGCGCGGAAATCCTTTGGTGATAAAGGGCATATTAGTAACGGTTTTAAAGTTGACAGCCTTTTTCATCTCGGCGTAACATGCGCGCATCATTATTCCTGGAGGACTTACGCCTTGGACGCTCCCAGTCGATGCTGGCTCAATAACCTGACCATTAGGTACAACTTCTAAGGCTATCCTCCCGTTGCTGATAGCCTCAGTGGTTGTCAGCGATCTTTTCATCAATGTCGCTGTGAGTCAGATCCGTCGAACGGACTGAAACCTGCCGGTGACGCTTTCACCCTTGTTTCTCTGCTTCAATCGCGTTGTCCATTCTTTTCTGTTCATGAAAAAGGAAGCAGTGGCCTATGCTGAGCGCATTTAAACTGGATAATTGCCGTTTATCTCGTCTGGAGCTGGACGATTCCGATGATCTCACCTCCTCTGTCTGGGTCGATTTGATCGAGCCGGAAGTCGACGAGCGTGAGAAAGTACAAAATGAACTGGGACAAAGCCTGGCGACCCGGCCGGAGTTGGAAGACATTGAAGCGTCCGCGCGTTTCTTTGAGGATGAAGACGGGTTGCATATTCACTCCTTCTTCTTTTTTGAGGATGCCGAAGACCACGCCGGCAACGCCACCGTGGCGTTTACCATTCGCGACGGCCGTCTGTACACGCTGCGTGAACGCGAGCTGCCGGCGTTTCGTCTCTACCGGATGCGGGCGCGTAATCAGACGCTGGTCGATGGTAATGCCTATGAACTGTTGCTTGATTTATTTGAAACCAAAATCGAGCAACTGGCGGACGAAATTGAAAATATCTACAGCGATCTGGAGTCGCTAAGCCGCATCATTATGGAAGGCCGTCAGGGCGACGAGTACGATGAGGCGCTTTCCACGCTGGCTGAGTTGGAGGATATCGGCTGGAAGGTGCGCCTGTGCTTGATGGATACCCAGCGCGCGCTCAACTTCCTGGTGCGCAAGGCCCGCTTGCCTTCCGGCCAGTTGGAACAGGCGCGCGAGATCCTGCGCGATATCGAATCCCTGCTGCCGCATAACGAATCCTTGTTCCAGAAGGTCAACTTCCTGATGCAGGCGGCGATGGGCTTCATCAATATCGAACAGAGCCGCATTATCAAGATATTCTCGGTGGTCTCCGTGGTGTTCCTGCCGCCGACGCTGGTGGCCTCCAGCTATGGGATGAACTTTTCGTTTATGCCTGAGCTGAAATGGTCATTTGGTTATCCGGCCGCCATCGTGCTGATGATCCTGGCGGGTCTGGCTCCTTATCTTTATTTCAAACGCAAGAACTGGCTCTGAAACGCGTCGCGCGCCCTGGTTTGCGGCGCGCGTTGACGTTTTCCCTCGCGCGATTAATTTCCATGTTAATTATTTGTACAATCCGTTTAGAATGGCGGCAGTCGTCATATTACTGAAACAGGTTGTGTGCATGCGCAATAGCTCACCCTTAATGCAATGGGGGATTCTGTTCTCGGTCTCGCTGGTGTTGGGTGTTGTGCTTCAGGTCTATCACGTTCCGGCCGCGTTGTTGCTTGGCCCTATGCTGGTTGGGGCCGTCATGGGACTGAACGGCGCAACCATTCGTCTTCCCCCCGTCTTTTTTGCCGGCAGCAACGCGGTGCTGGGTTGTCTGGTGGCGCAAAGCCTGTCGCTGTCAATCCTGATGCCTTTATTGGACCACTGGTTGATGGTGCTGTTTATTCTGCTGGCGACCCTCGCCGCCAGCGGGCTGTCCGGCTGGCTGCTGATGAAATTCAGCGAACTGCCCGGCACGACGGGCGCGTGGGGCGCGTCTCCCGGCGGCGCTTCGGCGATGGTGGCCATGGCGGGGGATTTCGGCGCGGATGTGCGGCTGGTCGCGTTTATGCAATATTTGCGCGTCCTGATGGTAACGGCGGCGGCGGCTTTTGTTGCGCGTATCAGCCTGGGGGACGGAGCCGCGCACAACAGCGCCATGCTGATATGGTTTCCGGCGCTGGACTGGCGTTTCCCGGCGACCCTGTGCGTCGCCTTTAGCTGCGCATGGTTAGGGCGGCGGCTGCGCATTCCCTCCGGCGCGCTGCTGGGGCCGATGATTATCGGCTCGCTGTTGCATTCAACCGGCGCGCTGACCTTGCAGACCCCGGAATGGCTGCTGGCGCTGGCCTATGCGATTATCGGCTGGAGCGTCGGTTTATCCTTTACCCGGGCGATTTTTCTGCTGGCGATACGCACCTTGCCGCAGATGATGGCGTCGATTATCGGGCTGATGCTGTTGTGCGGCGCGATGGCGCTGATGGTGACTCGGGTTCTGCCGATTGATCTGCTGACGGCTTATCTGGCGACCAGCCCCGGCGGGCTGGATTCGATTGCCATTATTGCCGCGGGCAGCAACGTCGACATGGCCTTTGTGATCGCGATGCAAACGATGAGGCTGTTCGCGACCCTGATAGTAAGCCCGCTCCTGTCGCGTTTTATCTCCCGGCGCATCGCGCCGTGATGCCGGCGGCTTGCCGCTGTTTATGCCGCTGTTTATGCCGGTGATAAAACGCATCCAGAATAAACAACGCCAGCGCGCTCCAGATAAAAGCGAAGGTAATCATTTTGTCTTCGCCGAACGTTTCGCCATAGCAGGTCACGGCCAGCAGGAACGTTAAGGTTGGTCCCAGATATTGGAAGAAACCCAGCGTAGACAGGCGCAAGCGCATGGCGGCGGCGGTAAAAAACAGCAAGGGAATGGTGGTGATAATACCGGCGCACATTAAAAGCAGGTTTAACGATCCGCTGTTTTCAGCCAGATGACTGCTTGGCGTATCGGCAATAAAAAACAGGTAAACGCTCGCGGCCGGCAGCAGCCACAGGGTTTCAATCAGCATGCCGATCTGGCCGTCAATCCCGATTTTCTTTCTCAGCAGGCCATATAAGGCAAAGCTGAAAGCCAGTCCCAGCCCGATGACGGGCAGCGAGCCGAAGGTCCAGAGTTGGACCAGCACGCCGGCGACGGCCAGCGACACTGCCAGCCATTGCAGACGCCGGAAGCGTTCGCCCAAAAACAGCATTCCCAGCATGACGTTCACCAATGGATTAATGAAGTAACCCAGGCTGGCTTCCAGCATATGGTGGTTATTGACCGCCCAGATATACAGCAACCAGTTGCCGCCGATTAATACGCTGGTGAATGCGAGCAGCAGCAGGCGTTTGACGTTTTTGCAGGCGACGCGAACCTGACGCCATTTCCGGCCGATGCTCAACAGGATCAACATAAAGAAAAACGACCAGATAATCCGATGCGTCAATATTTCATCGGCGGGTACATGTTCGAGTAGCTTAAAGTAAACGGGCGCAATACCCCAGATGGTGTAAGCGCCCAGAGCGAAAAAAATCCCCTTGCGGGTTTGCTGCGCATCCATGGGTGACTCGATAGAAAAAACGATATGGAAAAATAAGAGTTTATCCAAAACCGGGGGCATTTTCATTGTTATCCTCAGCCCGCAAGGTAAATAGCGGGAACAGGTGGATAAAAGGTTAATTAATTGTTTTTTTATTCATTAAATGTGTTTCAGACCAGAAAAAACCGAGAAACGGCGGAACGTTGATTCAAATAGCGGCGAACTGTGTAAAATGGCCCCTTTGGATTTCATGTGGGCCGCTCAGGCGTTCTGATTGACTCGCCGGGGGCGGCCGTCGGGATCGCGGATTTCCGGCTGACGAACATGACGGGAAGTAGACGTAGCCGATCGCTCAGGAGAAGAAGTGAATGCGTAAAATAGTAGGCATGCTGGTGATGCTGTTGGCGATACATGCTCAGGCGGAAGAAGCAACAATAGAGTCGGTGCATGACAAGCCCGCCGTGCGCGGCAGCATCATCGCCAGTCTGTTACAAAAGCACGATAGTCCGTTTATTCTTTATCCGTACGAGAGCAACTATTTACTGTATACCTACACCAGTAATATTAATAAGACCGCGATACAGAGCTACAACTGGAGCAACGCCGCTCGCAAAGATGAAGTGAATTTTCAGCTTAGTCTTGGTTTTCCTCTGTGGCGGGGTATTCTGGGCGATAATTCGTTGCTGGGCGCGTCCTATACCCAGCGTTCATGGTGGCAAATGTCCAATAAAAGCCAGTCTTCGCCGTTTCGGGAAACCGATTACGAGCCGCAGGTTTTCCTTGGCTGGGCGACGGATTACTCCGTGGCCGGCTGGACGCTGCGGGATGTCGAAGTCGGCTTCAATCATCAGTCTAACGGCCGTTCCGAACCGACATCGCGGAGCTGGAATCGCGCTTATGTCCGCCTGATGGCGCAAAACGGCAACTGGCAGGTGGATGTGAAACCCTGGATCCGTTTTTCCGACAGCCGCGACGATAACCCGGATATCACCAAATATATGGGACACTACCGTCTGCGCGTCGGCTATGTCTGGGGCGACAGCGTCATCAGCGCGGAAGGCCGCTATAACTGGAACACGGGCTACGGCGGCGGCGAGCTGGGCTGGAGCTATCCGCTGACGGAACACGTGCGCTTCTATACCAAAGTCTTCAGCGGCTATGGCGAGTCGCTGATTGATTATAATCACCGCCAGACCCGTTTCGGGGTTGGGGTGACGCTAAACGATATGTTCTGATTCTCGTCCCCGCACGGCCAAGCCGGCGGGCGGGCATCGTGGCAATATGCACGTAAACATTGCAGTTTTATCGGACGACGCTGAAAATGGCGTCTGGTTGAATTCATCAGATTGGGGAAGGCGTGTCTACGGCGGAAGTGTTAAATAAGGAAGCGCTGGCTGTGCAAATCCTGCGGGAGACGTTCGGTTATCAGCAATTCCGGCCGGGTCAGCAGGAAATTATCAATGCGACCCTTAGCGGGCAGGATTGTCTGGTGGTGATGCCGACCGGCGGCGGGAAATCACTGTGCTATCAAATCCCCGCGCTGGCGATGGATGGCCTGACGCTGGTGGTTTCTCCGCTCATTTCGCTGATGAAAGATCAGGTCGATCAGCTTCAGGCCTATGGCGTATCGGCGGCCTGTCTCAATTCGACCCAAACCCGCGAGCAGCAGTTTGAGGTGATGGCCGGCTGTCGTTCCGGGCAGATCAAACTGCTGTATATCGCGCCGGAGCGTCTGACCACCGACAGCTTCCTTGACCACCTGATGCACTGGAATCCGTCCCTGATCGCCGTGGATGAAGCGCACTGCATTTCCCAGTGGGGCCACGATTTCCGCCCTGAATACCGGGCGCTGGGGCAGGTGAAACGCCACTTTCCCGGTCTGCCGGTTATTGCGCTGACCGCCACCGCCGATGAAACCACGCGGCGGGATATCCTCCGCCTGCTGGATCTCCAGTCGCCGCTGATACAGGTCAGCAGTTTCGACCGGCCGAATATCCGCTATACGCTGGTGGAAAAATTTAAACCGCTCGATCAGCTATGGATGTTCGTACAGGGTCAGCGCGGCAAAAGCGGCATTATTTACTGCAACAGCCGGGCCAAGGTGGAAGATATCAGCGCTCGTCTGCAAAGCCGCGGACTGAGCGTGGCGGCGTATCATGCCGGCTTGGACAACGAGCGTCGGGCGCAGGTGCAGGAAGCCTTCCAGCGCGATGACCTTCAGGTGGTGGTGGCGACCGTCGCCTTCGGTATGGGGATTAATAAACCGAACGTCCGCTTTGTGGTGCATTTTGATATTCCGCGCAATATTGAATCCTACTATCAGGAAACGGGCCGGGCCGGACGCGACGGTCTGGCGGCGGAAGCCGCGCTGTTTTACGATCCCGCCGATATGGCGTGGCTGCGGCGCTGTCTGGAAGAGAAACCGGCCGGACAGCAGTTGGACATTGAGCGCCACAAGCTGAATGCGATGGGCGCCTTCGCCGAGGCGCAAACCTGCCGCCGTCTGGTGCTGCTCAACTATTTCGGCGAAGGGCGTCAGCAGGCGTGCGGCAACTGCGATATTTGTCTCGATCCCCCCAAGCGTTATGACGGACTGGTGGAAGCGCAGAAGGCGCTCTCCTGCGTGTACCGGGTGGGACAACGGTTTGGCATGGGGTACATCGTCGAAGTGCTGCGCGGCGCGAATAATCAACGTATTCGCGAGTTCGGTCATGACAAACTGCCGGTTTACGGCATTGGCCGCGACAAGTCGCATGAACACTGGATTAGCGTATTGCGCCAGCTGATTCACCTGGGGTTGCTGAGCCAGAATATCGCGCTGCATTCCGCGTTACAGCTTACGGAGTCGGCCCGCCCGGTGCTGCGCGGCGAAGTCCCGCTACAGCTTGCGGTTCCGCGGGTGATTAATCTGAAGCCGCGCGCCAGTCAGAAAACCTACGGCGGAAATTACGATCGTAAGCTGTTCGCCAAACTGCGCAAGTTGCGTAAATCCATTGCCGATGAGGCCAACGTTCCGCCCTACGTGGTGTTCAGCGACGCCACGTTGCTGGAGATGGCCGAACTGATGCCGATTACCGCCGCGGAGCTGTTGAATATCAACGGCGTCGGGCAGCGCAAACTGGAACGCTTCGGCGCGCCCTTTATGTCGATGATCCGCGATCATGTTGATAATGACGACGAATAATCGACGCTATTTCCCGTCTAACACCATAGGAAATCAATGATGCTCATGCTGTTTCTGACCGTCGCTTTGGTTCATTTCATCGCCTTAATGAGCCCCGGACCGGATTTCTTGTTTATTTCGCAGACGGCGGCCAGTCGTTCGCGCAATGAAGCGATGCTGGGTGTGCTGGGGACTTCTCTGGGGGTAATGGTCTGGGCGGCGATTGCCCTGCTGGGACTGCATCTGTTGCTACAGCAGATGGCCTGGCTGCATCGCGTCATCACCATCGTCGGCGGCGCCTATCTGTGCTGGATGGGGTGGCAGATGTTGCGGTCGGCGCGGCGCAAGGCGCAATCCCACACCGAGCCGGAGGCGGTGGTCGCGTTGCCGCGGCGGGGGAAAACTTTTATGCGCGGTTTGCTGACCAACCTGGCCAATCCGAAAGCCCTGGTCTATTTCGGCAGCGTGTTTTCGCTGTTTGTCGGGGACGGCGTCGGCGCCGGGGCGCGTTGGGGATTGTTCGCCCTGATTTCGGTGGAGACGCTGGTGTGGTTCAGTCTGGTGGCGCTGGTGTTTGCGCTCCCTGCGATCCGCCGCGCTTATCAACGCCTGGCCAAGTGGGTGGATGGCGTGGCCGGCGTACTGTTTACCGGCTTCGGGCTGCATCTGATTTTTTCCCGCTGACGTTACCTGCCGCGGACGGTAAATCCGGCGGCGTTCGTCTAGGCTTTTCTGGCGCTGGCCAGCAGCGCGCCGACCAGGATAAACAGCGAACCGAAAATCCTGTTCAATAGGCGCATCTGGCGCGCGCCTTTCAGCCAGCCGGAAATCCGCGTGGCCAGCGTGGCGTAGCCAATCATCACCACAATGTCCACGATGATGGTGGTGGCGCCCAGCACCAGATACTGAGCGGCCTGGGGCTGATGGGGAATGATGAACTGCGGGAACAGGGCAGCCAGAAACACAATGCTTTTCGGGTTGGTCAGATTAACCAGAATGGCGCGTTTCAGCAGCTTACGGCGCGGCATGGCGCTGGCCAGCGCATGCATATCCAGCGAGCCTGCCGAGCGCCACTGCTGGATCCCCAGCCAAATCAGGTACGCCGCCCCCAGCCATTTCAATATGTCGAAGAACATCATGGATTGCGACAGCAGCGCGCCGAGTCCGATCCCCACCAACACGATGTGTACGGCCAGACCAATCTGTAAACCGGCGATTGAGGCAATGGTGCCGCGATAGCCGTGGCTGATGCCGGTGCTCATGGTATTGATCGCGCCCGATCCGGGAGAAAGACTGAGAATGAATGTTGTTAATAAATAGGTTAACCACCAGTCGAAAGTCACTTGCGGATGCTCCCTGAATCCTGTTTTTGATTGCGACGTCTACGGGCCAACGCGTTGCGTTGTTGAAAATCGCTCCAGGCGATTTTTTACTCGCCTCATCCCTGAGGCTCGCCCTATGGGCCAACGTATTGCGTTGTTGAAAATCGCTCCAGGCGATTTTTTACTCGCCTCATCCCTGAGGCTTGCCCTACGGGCCAATGCGTTGCATTGTTGAAAATCGCTCCAGGCGATTTTTTATGGCGGGCTATCCCTGCCCGCCCCCTACGGGTCGTTGCTGCGCAACGTTGAAAATCGCTCCAGGCGATTTTTTACTCGCCTCATCCCTGAGGCTCGCCCTACGGGCCAACGCGTTGCGTTGTTGAAAATCGCTCCAGGCGATTTTTTGTGACACAATACGCCGATACCTATATTTGTTCTATAGCTCACAAAAACTTTCCGCTAGCTTTACTGGTCTGCCCCGGAGATGTGTGATGATTCCGTATTGCGATAGCCTGTTAACGCGAGAAGCGCAGTTCTCCGCCTTCGCTAACGGAAAATTACTGGATTTTTGGCGTCGGCGCGACGAAGGGGAGATGATCGGCGTCGATAACGTGCCGATCCGTTTTGTGCGTTTTACGTCTTCCCGCCACGATAAACTGGTTGTCGTCTTTCCCGGTCGTATTGAAAGTTACGTAAAATACAGCGAAGTGGCTTACGATCTCTTTCATAATGGCTATGACGTGCTGATGATGGACCATCGCGGGCAGGGGCGTTCCGGGCGCTTGCTTGCAGACCGGCATCGCGGGCATGTATTGCGCTTCAGCGACTATGTGGACGATGTCGATTTGCTGTGGCAACAGCAAATCGACGTTCAGGCCTATACCCGGCGATTTGCGCTGGCGCATTCGATGGGCGGCGCCATTCTGGCTCAGTTTCTGGCGCGCCGGCCGGCGGCGTTTGATGCGGCGGCGCTGTGCGCGCCAATGTGCGGCATTCACTTGCCGATGCCGCACTGGCTGGCCTGGCGAATTGTTGACTGGGCGGAACGCCACCCCTCGGTGCGCGACTATTATGCGATTGGTACCGGGCAATGGCGGGCGCTGCCTTATATGGTCAATGTGCTGACCCACAGCCGCGCGCGTTATCAGCGCAGCGTCAGAGCCTATGCCGACGAACCGGCGCTACGCGTGGGCGGGCCGACCTATCATTGGGTGCGCGAAGCCATTATCGTGGGAAAACAGTTACTGGCGATGGCCGCCGATATCACCACGCCGATCCTGCTGTTGCAGGCTGGGGAAGATTGTGTGGTGGATAATCGCAGTCAGGATGCGTTTTGTCAGGCTCTGGCGCGAAGCGGCCACCCATGCGCGGGCGGGAAGCCGCAGATTATTAAAGGCGCCCGGCACGAAATTCTGTTTGAGAAAGATGTTATTCGCGCCGAGGCATTCGGGCTGATTCTGGCTCATTTTGCCCATTATCATTAAATTTTGCGGCGAGCGCCGCGACATCCACCAGAGGTTAGAACTCACCGTTATGTACCATGTTGTCGCTTCCGATTTAGATGGCACGTTATTGTCGCCCGACCATACCCTGTCTCCTTATGCGAAAGAAACCCTTAAGCTATTGACTGAAAAAGGTATTCATTTTGTGTTCGCCACCGGGCGGCACTATATGGACGTGGGACAAATCCGGGATGGCCTTGGCATCAGCGCATTTATGATCACCTCTAACGGCGCCAGGGTCCACAATACGCAGGGCGAGCTGATTTTCAGTCATAATCTGGATGGGGACATCGCCCGCGATCTCTTCGGCGTGGTACACCACAACCCGGATATGCTGACGCATGTTTATCGCGATGACGACTGGTTTATGAACCGCCAGCGCCCGGAAGAAGAACGGTTTTTCAAAGAGTCGGTGTTTAAGTACAAGCTGTTTGAGCCCGCTCTGCTGGAAACCGACGGCGTCAGTAAAATCTTTTTTACCTGCGATGAGCATGAACAACTATTGGCGCTGGAAGAGGCGATCAATGCGCGCTGGGGCGATCGCGTCAACGTGAGCTTTTCCACGCTGACCTGTCTGGAAGTGATGGCCGGCGGCGTATCCAAAGGCCACGCGCTGGAGCAGGTGGCGAAGATTATCGGTTTCTCATTGCGGGAGTGCATTGCTTTCGGCGACGGCATGAACGATTACGAAATGCTGTCGATGGCGGGCAAAGGCTGCATTATGCAAAACGCGCATCAGCGTTTGAAGGATTTGCTGCCGCAGTTGGAAGTGATCGGCAGCAACGTGGATAGCGCGGTGCCGAACTATCTGCGGGATTTGTTTCTGAGATAACGCCGGGCGGCGGCGATGTTGCCGTGACGCTCCACCTCATCGGTAAAAAGAACGCGACCGGCAGGGCGCGTTCTCGAAGTATGACCAACCTTCCCAACCCCGTCATTCCCAACTAACGCGGGAATGACGGGGCGTAGCGGCGAATGACAATGGCGGAGAGCAAGGGCGCGTGTCCCGCTTTACGGCTGAGCTGCATATTTTCCCCCGGACGCGGTCGGTTCGCGCCGATCTCCTCGCTTCTTTCTAATCTGCCTTGCGCCGGATACGCTGCGGCCGCCGGTTCTCCTTTAGTGATATCAATCACGGTTGTGATTTTTAATCGCCATTTAATTTTCGTTTTGTGTTCGTTTTTGCTCTTTATCAAACATTACCCCTGCATTTTGTGTCTCAATAGCCTGGTGGAACGAGACGCGTGAAGCGAGGATATGATGCAACAGAAGGGGTCATACCGGGAAACCGATGTCATTGTGATTGGCGGCGGCGCGACGGGAGCCGGCACGCTGCGGGATTGCGCGCTGCGTGGATTACGCTGTCTGTTGCTCGAACGCCATGATATCGCGACCGGGGCCACCGGGCGTAATCATGGTCTGCTGCACAGCGGATCGCGCTATGCGGTGACCGACGGCGAATCCGCGCGCGAATGTATTGAAGAAAACCAAATTCTGCGGCGTATCGCCCGTCACTGCGTCGAACCCACCGATGGCCTGTTTATCACGCTGCCGGAAGACGATCTCGCTTATCAAACCCAGTTTATCGCTGCCTGCCGTCAGGCGGGGATCGCCGCGCAGGCCATCGATCCGCAAGAAGCCCTGCGGATTGAGCCGGCGGCCAACCCCGCTCTGATTGGCGCGGTTCGGGTGCCTGACGGTACGGTGGATCCTTTTCGGCTGACCACGGCCAATATGATCGATGCGCAAGAGCATGGCGCCGAGGTGCTGACCTACCATGAGGCGATCGGTCTGATCCGTCAGGGCGATCGTATTACCGGCGTGCGCGTTTTCGACCATAAAAGCGGTATGGCCAGCGAAATCTATGCGCAGGTGGTGGTGAATGCCGCGGGGATCTGGGGACAACATATCGCCGAGTATGCCGATCTGCGCGTGCGCATGTTTCCGGCGAAAGGGGCGCTGCTGATTTTGGGGCATCGTATTAACAACATGGTAATTAACCGCTGCCGTAAACCGGCTGATGCCGATATTTTGGTGCCGGGCGATACCATTTCGCTGATTGGCACCACTTCCACCCATATCGATTACGATCAGATCGATAATATGACGGTCACGCCCGCGGAAGTGGACACCTTGATGCGTGAAGGCGCCAAACTGGCGCCGCAGCTCGCGGCCACGCGTATTCTGCGCGCTTATGCCGGCGTTCGCCCGCTGGTGGCCAGCGATAGCGATCCGAGCGGGCGCAGCGTCAGCCGCGGCATTGTGTTGCTCGACCATGCCGGCCGCGATGGTCTGGAAGGTTTAATCACCATCACCGGCGGCAAATTGATGACCTACCGGCTGATGGCCGAATGGGTGACGGATAAAATCTGCGAAAAGTTGGCTCACCACGCGGTTTGTACTACCGCGCACCGGCCGTTGCCCGGTTCGGAACCCGCGCAGGAAGAGGCGGCGTCCAAGCCGTCCGCTTTCGCAAGGCCGTCGCAAAACCCGTCGCCGTCCTGGTCCGCGCCGCTACGGGGATCGGCGATTTATCGCCACGGCGAACGCGCCGATCGTTTGCTGTCCGGCGAACGTCTGGACAGCAGTCTGGTTTGCGAATGCGAGGCGGTGACCACGGGCGAAGTGCGTTATGCGGTGACGTCGCTCCAGGTGAATAACCTGGTTGATTTACGGCGTCGCACCCGCGTCGGGATGGGAACCTGCCAGGGCGAGCTGTGCGCCTGCCGGGCCGCCGGGCTGCTGTGTCGCTTCGGACAGTCGACGCCGCGGGAGTCCATCGTCCAACTGAGCCAGTTTCTGAATGAACGCTGGAAAGGCATTCGTCCGGTCGCCTGGGGAAACACCCTGCGCGAAAGCGAGTTTACCAGTTGGGTCTATCAGGGGTTGTGCGGTTTGACCGCCGACGACCGCGAGGAGGAACGCGATGCGCTATGACGTAGTCATTATCGGCGGCGGACTAGCGGGGCTGACCTGCGGCATTCGGCTCTCCGAGCAGGGGAAGCGTTGCGCCATCGTCAGCGCCGGGCAGAGCGCGCTGCATTTCTCTTCCGGCGCGCTGGATTTGCTGGCTTGTCTGCCGGACGGCCAGCCGGTCGTCCAACCTCTCGACGCGCTGGACGAGCTTGCTCGTCAGGCGCCGCGTCATCCCTATTCGCTGATCGGCGCCGAGCGGATCGCCGCATTATTGCCGCAGGCCCAGGCGCTGCTGGTTCGCTGCGCCATGCCGATGCTGGGCGACTATCGACGAAATCATCAGCGTATGACGCCGCTGGGCAAGTTTCGTCCCTGCTGGCTGAGTCCGCCGGATAGCGCGATCCGCGGTTTACCAGCGACGGCGGATTGGCGAAGACCGCTGGTGGCCGGCATTGAAGGCTTTCTGGATTTCCAGTCGCGTATTGTGGCCGGGACGCTGCAATCGCAGGGGATTGCCGCCCGCAGCGGCGAGTTGAAACTGCCGATGCTCGATCGGCTGCGCCGCAATCCCAGCGAGTTCCGGGCGGTGAATATCTCCCGCGTTCTCGATCGCGCGGAAAACCGGGCGGCGCTGGCGGAGGAACTGACGGTATTGGCGAGCGGCAACGACGGCGTGATTATGCCCGCCTGTCTTGGACTGGATTCGCCTTGCGCGCCGACCGAGCTGAGCGAGCTGTTGGGCAAACCGGTGCGGCTGCTGCCGACGCTGCCGCCTTCCGTGCCGGGGCTGCGCTTGCATCAGGGGTTGCTGCGTCGCTTTCGTCAGTCCGGCGGTATCGTCATGCCCGGAGACCGGGTGGAGCGGGCGATGCAGGATGCGCCGGAGATGGCCCTCTATACCCGCAATCATCAGGATATTCCGCTGCGCGCCAGACAGGTTGTGCTGGCCAGCGGCAGTTTTTTCAGCAATGGTCTGCGCGCGCAGTTCGATAGGGTGGTTGAACCGGTCTTCGGGCTGGATGTGCGCTTTGCGGCGCAGCGGGAAGACTGGAGTCGGCAGGATGTGTTCGCCGCGCAGCCCTATATGCAATTCGGCGTCATCGCCGATGAACAACTGCACCCCGCTATCGGTGGTAAAACGGCGGATAACCTGTATGCCGTCGGCGCGGTGTTGGAAGGGTTCGATCCCATTACGCAAGGGTGCGGCGCGGGCGTCTCGATGCTGAGCGCGCTGTATGCGGCCGACCTGATCCTGAAGGAGGGCCACGCATGAGTTTGCCGGCCGACAACAGCTTCGAAAATTGCATCAAGTGTACGGTGTGTACCACCTATTGCCCGGTATCGCGGGTTAACCCGCTCTATCCGGGGCCGAAACAGGCCGGCCCGGACGGCGAGCGGCTGCGTCGTAAAGATCCGGCCTTGTATGATGAAGCCCTGAAATATTGCACCAACTGTAAACGCTGCGAAGTGGCCTGTCCGTCGGACGTCAAAATCGGCGATATCATTCAGCGCGCGAAAGCCGGTTACAGCACGCACAAGCCTTCGTTGCGCGATGCCATTCTTAGCCATACCGATCTGATGGGCGCCGTCTCCACGCCTTTCGCCCCGTTGGTGAATACCGCCACCGGTCTGAAGCCGGTGCGTCAGCTATTGGATAAAGCGTTAAAAATCGACCATCGGCGTCAGTTGCCGAAGTATTCCTTCGGCACTTTCCGCCGCTGGTATCGCCGGCAGGCGGAAACGCAGCGGCATTACCCCGAACAGGTCGCCTACTTTCATGGCTGCTACGTTAACTATAACCATCCTCAACTGGGTAAAGATCTGATCCGGGTATTTAACGCGCTGAATGTGGGCGTTCAACTGCTCAGTAAAGAGAAATGCTGCGGCGTGCCGTTGATTGCCAACGGGTTTCACGACCAGGCGAGAAAGCAGGCGCGGGTAAATATCCAATCGCTGGATGAGGCGATCAACGGCAAGTCCATGCCGGTGGTGGCGACCTCGTCCAGCTGCGCTTTCACGCTGCGCGACGAGTATCCGCATTTGCTGGACGTCGATACGCGCGCTGTCCGCGACGGCATTGAGCTGGCGACGCGTCAGCTCTACCGCCTGCTGGAAGAACAGGGAAGAGCATTGCCGTTACGCCCGCTGGCGCTGCGGGTGGCGTATCATACGCCCTGTCATCTGGAGAAAATGGGCTGGACCGCCTATACGCTGGCGCTGTTGCAGCGCATTCCCGGTATTGAGCTTATTGTGCTGGATTCCCAGTGCTGCGGCATTGCCGGCACCTACGGTTTCAAAAAGGAAAATTACGCCACCGCGCAGGGCATCGGCGCGCCGCTGTTTCGTCAGATTGAGGAAAGCGGCGCCGATGTGGTGATCACCGACTGCGAAACCTGTAAATGGCAGATCGAAATGTCCACCGGCAAGCCGTGCGAACATCCGATTACGCTGCTGGCGCGGGCGCTGATTCAGGCGTGAAGGGGCAGGGAAGCCCATGATAAAAAAAACCTAAACACCACCGCGCCTCTGCTCCGGAAAAGCACGGTAATGCTTAGGTTTTTGGCCGGCGTGACAAAACAGGCTAACGCAGTATAAAAAACAGACTACTCCGGCAATATAGCCGTCTGAAACGAGAAAACCGTGAACCCATCCACGGTTTTTCGCCCGCAGGTTTTACACCGGCGGTAAATCAAACAGCAGGATCTCGCTCTCTTTGTCGGCATGAATCGACAGCCTGTCTTCATCCCAAACGGCGAAAGCATCGCTGATGCCCGCCTGATGACCGTTGACGGTCACACTGCCGCGCACGACCTGGATCCAGACCCTGCGTCCGGCCTGCACCGGATAAATCGACTGTTCCTGCGCTTGCAGCGCCCAGCGCCACAGCGTCATATCCTGAAAAACCTTGAGCGAACCGTCACGGGCATCCGGCGACAGCACCCGTTGACGCCCCTGCGGCATGTCAAAACGCTTTTGCTCATAACGCGGCGTCAGTCCGGCTTTTTCCGGAATAATCCAGATCTGATACAGATGCAGCAACTCATCGCGGCTGGCGTTGTATTCCGAATGGCGAATCCCCGTACCCGCGCTCATGATCTGAAACTCGCCGGCCTGAATCTGCGCCTTGTTGCCCATGCTGTCCTGATGCTCTACCGTGCCGTTCAGCACATAGGTCAGAATTTCCATATCTTTATGCGGGTGCGTGCCGAATCCTTGCCCGCCTTCAATCCGGTCTTCATTGATGACGCGCAACGCCGAGAAACCCATGAACTCCGGCTCGTAATAATCCGCAAACGAGAAGGTGTGCCAGCTATCAAGCCAGCCATGATTGGCATGTCCGCGCTGCTGCGCCTTACGTGAATAGATCATGTCAGCGTCTCCCGTATATTCGTTACGTAAAGTCTAACGGGTCGCCGGGAATAAGATAGCGTAAAAAATTTAACGTTCCGTTCAAAAAATTTCCGGGAGACATTGCTGGCGGGGTGAATCACAGGCAAAAAAAAAAGCCAGCACCCGAGCTGGCTAAAATAAATACTGGAAGCAATGTGAGCAATGTCGTGCCTTCGCGGTAAAACCGACATCGTGATGTGAATATCATCCACATAAGCATACTTATCGGCTCCCCCGGAACGCACTGCAATAATAATCATTATCATTCTCGTCTGTAAAGCGTTTTTTATAAGAGGCTTTCGGATCATTCCCCTGAGCTCGTCGCGATGTGCGATTTTTCATGGCGCGCGTTTGCGTTGCGCCGACGGCGTTTTTATGCGCGGCAGCGCGGCAAAACGCCGCTCCTGATATGCCCTGAGCGCTTTTTTTGCTAGACTCCCGCTCAATATTTGCAGGCGTGCTCCGTGGATGATGAAGAAGAAAAGACCGGTTCTCCAGGATGTTGCCGATCGGGTGGGCATTACTAAAATGACGGTGAGCCGTTATTTACGTAATCCGGCTCAGGTTTCCGCGGCATTGCAGGAAAAGATAGCCATCGTGCTTGATGAGTTGGGCTACATCCCCAATCAGGCGCCCAATATGCTCGCCAGCGCCACCAGCCGGGCGATTGGCGTTCTGCTGCCGTCGTTGACCAATCAGGTGTTTGCGGAAGTGCTGCGCGGCATTGAACGCGTCACCGATGCTCACGGGTATCAAACCATGCTGGCTCACTACGGTTATCATCCCGAAAAGGAAGAGCAGCGGCTGATGTCGCTGTTGGCTTATAACATCGACGGTCTGATTCTGGCCGAGCGTTTTCATACCGATCGCACCCGGCAGATGATTGATGTCGCGGGTATTCCCGTGGTGGAACTGATGGATTCGGTTTCTCCCTGTCTGGATATGGCGGTGGGGTTTGATAATTTCGAGGCGGCCCGGCAAATGACCCTGCATATGGTTTCGCTGGGATACCGCCATGTCGTTTATCTGGGCGCGCGGCAGGATGAGCGTACCATCACAAAATGTCGCGGTTATGAGCAGGCCATGCGGGATCGCCAACTGGCGAGCCACAGCGTGATGAGCGATTTGCCCTCATCCTATTCGCTGGGCGGCGAATTGCTGCGGCAGGCGCAGACCGAGTATCCGCAGGTCGATAGCGTTTTTTGTACTAACGACGACCTGGCCGTCGGCGCGATGTTTGAGTGCCTGCGCCAGGGATTGCGCGTGCCGCAGGATATGGGGATCGTGGGCTTTCATGGTCACGACATCGGTCAGACGACGGTGCCGAAGCTGGCCAGCGTGCTGACTCCCCGCGAGCGCATGGGACAAATCGGCGCGGAACGCCTGCTGCAACGCTTGCGGGGCGAACATGTTGAACCCGCCATGGTCGATGTGGGATTCACGCTGCTGGATGGCGGCAGCATTTAACGGCGGCCCCGCCACGGAATGTCACGCCTGCCGACGGCCGCGCAGCGCCTCGACGCAGCGGTTGACCACCTCCTCCATACTGCCGTCGATGTCGACCGTCAGCACGTCGGGTTCGTCGACGCCCGGCTCTTCCAGCGCGTCAAACTGGCTTTTTAGCAGCTCGGTCGGCATGAAATGTCCCGCCCGGGCTGTGTGCCGCGCCAGGATAAGATCAAAGCCGCCTTTGAGATAGAGAAAGGTCATTCCTTCATTATCGCGGCGTAAGCGCTCGCGGTAGCGTTTCTTCAATGCCGAACAGACGATGATGCCGGTTTCGTTTTTGTGATACAGACTGTAGGCGGCGTCGTTCAGGCGTTCCAGCCAGGGCGCGCGGTCTTCATCATTCAACGGCGTACCGCCGGCCATTTTCTGAATATTGGCGCGCGGATGCAGATCGTCGCCGTCAATGAACTTCGCATGCAGCGCCTGGGCAAGCCTGACGCCTACCGATGATTTCCCACTACCTGAGACGCCCATAAGAATAATGCTCTGGCCTGGCATAATTTGATCTCCATCCCAAAATGTAAATTAAATGAAACATATCAGTATCCGATCTTAACATGTTACCGATATCATGTTACCGGTATCAAATGGCGCTGTGACCTATCTCACAAACAATCAATCCCCCTGTCGGGGGATTGAAAGGATAATAAACATGACAGAAATTACATCTGCTTATAGTGCCGGCGTGCTGTTGCTGATTGCGGTAGGCGCAGTGGCCTTGTTACTCGTGCTGGTTATGCGTTTTAAAGTCCATGCCTTTCTGGCGCTGGTATTAGTCAGCCTGTTAACCGCGCTGGTAACAAAAACGCCTTATGAAAATATCGTCCCTACGTTACTGAGCGGCTTCGGCGGTACGCTGGCGTCGGTCGCCTTGCTGGTCGGTCTGGGGGCGATGATCGGACGTTTGCTGGAGATCACCGGCGGCGCCAATGTGTTGGCGGATACGCTGATCAATAAATTCGGTGAGCATCGGGCGCCGTTTGCGTTGGGTATCGCCTCATTGTTGTTCGGTTTCCCCATCTTTTTCGATGCCGGCCTGGTCGTTATGCTGCCGATCATCTTCAGCGTGGCGAAGCGTTTTGGCGGTTCAACCCTGAAGTACGCGCTGCCCGCAGCCGGGGCATTTGCGGTCATGCATGCGTTACTGCCGCCTCATCCGGGGCCGGTCGCCGCCAGCGAACTGCTTGGCGCCAATATTGGTCTGCTGGTGATCGTCGGTCTGATTATCGCCTTTCCAACCTGGTATCTGGGGAGCTATCTGTTCGGTCTGTGGGCGGGCAAGAAGTTCCATGTACCGCTGCCTTCCACCTTTCTGGAAGAGGTCAAGGCCGATGAACAACATACGCCGCCCTCGTTTTCAGTGGTATTGAGCGTGCTGTTGCTGCCGCTGGTATTGATCTTTCTCGATACCGGACTGAATACGCTGACGGTCATGGGGGTGATCACCGGCGACAACGCGGTGGTGCAGTTCCTGCGGATGTTGGGGAAAACCCCGGTGGCGCTGCTGATCACCGTGCTGTTTTCCCTGATCATGTTCAGCGGACAGCGCAGCCGCAAGCATCTTAATAATGTGTGTGACGGCGCGTTAGGCCCGGTATGCTCCATTATTCTGGTGACCGGCGCCGGCGGTATGTTCGGCGGCGTCTTGCGCGCCAGCGGTATCGGTACGGCGTTGGCCGATATGCTGGCTGATAACGGAATGCCGGTGATTGTCGCCGCGTTCGTGGTCTCCGCCGCGTTACGTATCGCCCAGGGGTCGGCCACCGTGGCGTTGACGACCACGGCGGCGCTGATGGCGCCGGCGGTGGCGGCGACCACCGGGCTAAGTCAGTTCGATCTGTGCTTCATCGTCATCGCCATCGCCGGCGGCGCGACGGTGCTGTCGCACGTGAACGACTCCGGCTTCTGGCTGGTCGGGCGTTTCCTGGAAATGGATGAGAAAACCACGCTGAAAACCTGGACGGTGATGGAAACGCTGATCGGCACCATTGCCTTCCTGTTGGCCGCGCTAGGCAGTATTTTCCTCTGATGATCCGACGGCGTGGCGGTAAGGTATGCCGCCACGGCCGTTGTTTCACAGCCGCATATACGCCCGCACGCCGTCCAGAAACATCTGCGTCGACAGCATCACCAGAATCAACCCCATCAATTTTTCCAGCGCGTTGACCCCTTTCTCGCCTAACAAGCGTAAAAACAGATTCGACATCAACAGGATAACGAAGGAAACCGACCAGGCGATAAAGAGCGCCAGCGTCAGGTGCGGCAGTTGATCGGGATATTGATGGGACAGCAGCATCAGCGTCGCCAGAATCGACGGGCCGGACACCAGCGGGATCGCCAGCGGCACCAGAAAGGGCTCTTCCCCGGCGGGCAGGCCGGTGCTGCCGCCTTCCCGCGAGGGAAAGATCATGCGGATGGCGATCAGGAACAGTATGATGCCGCCGGAGATCGAGACCGTTTCGGTGCGCAGATTAAGAAAGGCGAGGATCCGCTCGCCGGCGAAAAGAAAGATCAGCATCAGCCCCAGCGCGATAAGCATTTCCCGAATCAGCACCACGCGTCGGCGTTTAGGATCCAGGTGTTTCAGCACCGACATGAAAATAGGCAGATTGCCGAGCGGGTCCATAATTAACAGCAACAGCACGGTTGCCGAGATCATTTCCGTCATTTCAGCGTCTTGCTCCTGAGCGTCAAAGTGGTACATCATCCTGCATAAGAAACGATGATATTAGAATGGCTGCTGAAAAACGTCATATTATCGAATAAATTCACTTGCGACTTTATGTACATTTTGTATGGTGGAAAGTCGTTATACCCCTCATCTTTCAAGTTGCAGGTGTGTCGGCTGCCAATCACCCGCACTGATGTCTGCGCGCGGAGTTCGCTCGCTTGCCGCCTGCCCGCAACGCCCAGAGGGTGGTGGGTCTACTCTCTTAATGTATTTGCTATCAATTACTACACTAAGACAGCAGTCAGGATTCTTTTTGTTACTCCCAAGGTAGGACAGTTACCATGAAAAATGTTGGTTTTGTTGGCTGGCGCGGTATGGTCGGCTCGGTTCTCATGCAGCGTATGGTCGAAGAACGCGACTTCGACGGGATCCGCCCGGTATTCTTTTCCACTTCTCAGCACGGTGAACCGGCGCCCACGTTGGGAGGCCAGCAAGGCGTATTACAGGACGCTTACAGCCTGGAAGCGCTGCGGGCGCTGGATATCATCGTCACCTGCCAGGGCGGCGATTATACCAATGAGGTCTATCCGAAGCTGCGGGCAAGCGGCTGGCAGGGCTATTGGATTGACGCCGCCTCTTCCCTGCGCATGCAGGATGACGCCATTATTATTCTTGATCCGGTCAACCATGATGTGATCAGGCAGGGGTTGGATAAAGGCATCAAAACCTTTGTCGGCGGCAACTGCACCGTCAGCCTGATGCTGATGTCGCTGGGCGGCTTGTTCGCCAACGATCTGGTGGACTGGGTTGCGGTTTCCACCTATCAGGCGGCTTCCGGCGGCGGCGCGCGTCATATGCGCGAACTGCTGGTGCAGATGGGCCTGTTGCATGGCGAAGTGGCGAAAGAACTTCAGGATCCCGCCTCAGCCATTCTGGATATCGAACGCAAAGTGACCGCATTGACCCGCAGCGGCACGTTGCCGACCGACAATTTCGGCGCGCCTTTGGCCGGCAGTCTGATTCCGTGGATCGACAAACAGCTGGATAACGGCCAGAGCCGCGAAGAGTGGAAAGGTCAGGCGGAAACCAACAAGATCCTCGGCACCCGCCGCGCGATCCCGGTTGACGGTCTGTGCGTTCGCGTCGGCGCGCTGCGCTGTCACAGCCAGTCCTTTACCATCAAGTTGAAAAAAGATGTGGCGGTGCCGGAGATTGAACAAATGCTGGCGACCCATAATGATTGGGTGAAAGTGGTGCCGAACGATCGCGAGATCACGATGCGCGAGCTGACGCCAGCGGCGGTGACCGGTACGTTGTCCACCCCGGTCGGCCGGTTGCGCAAACTGAATATGGGGCCGGAATATCTGTCCGCCTTTACGGTGGGCGACCAGCTGCTGTGGGGCGCCGCCGAACCGCTGCGTCGTATGCTGCGTATTCTGCTGTAATCCTTCCTGCGATTTGGCGCGGCGCTGTTCAGGCGCTGCGCTAGGCCGTATTTGCGTATATAATTTCCCACAAACTTACCCTATTTTACTGCTCTGCGAGGCTGACGGTGCAAAGACTGACGATTTCAATGGATGATCAACTGGCGCAGAACTTTGACGAACTGATGCAGCGCAAAGGGTATGCCAATCGTTCCGAAGCGTTTCGCGATATGCTGCGCCGCGAGCTGGGCGAAATGACGCTGGCGACGGATAAAAACGGCGCGTGCGTGGCGGTACTGAGCTACGTCTACGATCATCACGAGCGCCAGCTTTCCAGTCGGTTGGCCGATATGCAGCATGATCATCACGATTTAACGGTCTCCACCATGCATACGCATCTGAGCCATGAAGAGTGCGTGGAAACCATTATTCTGCGCGGCACGGCGTCACAGGTTGAACGTTTTGCCGAGTCCGTGATGGCGCAAACCGGCGTCCGCCACGGACGGTTGAATCTTATTCCGTTGTGACGTCTTCAATGCCGCATCGCCGGCGCAGACGGCAAGTAAAACGCCAACCCCTTGCCGGCTGAAGTTAAGCCAGATCAAGAAAGTATGATTTTTTTTATAAAGTTCATACTCTGCGGTTAAATCAGCCAATCCTATCTGTTATAAGTCGAACATAAAAAAATCGATAACAGGACAACCCCGCGTGAGCCAACTCCTTGTCGACGATGAAAATCGCGAGCTATTGCATGACGTGCAGCGCTACTGGACGACCCGGGCCGCCGGCTACAGTCAACTGAACGCCGCCGAATTAGCCAATGCCAAGCGCGCCGCCTGGCTGAAGAAAATCAACGAATACGCCCCGGACAAACCGGTATTGAAGGTGCTGGATATCGGCAGCGGGCCGGGGTTCTTTGCCGTCGCGCTGGCGCTGGCGGGGCATCAGGTAACGGCGGTCGATATCACGCAGGCGATGCTGGATCAGGCGCGCGGCAACGCGGCGCGCTACGGCGCCGAGATAAACTTCGTGTTATCGGATGTGCATTCATTGCCGTTTGCGGATAACCGCTTCGACCTGATTGTGACGCGCAATGTGACCTGGAACCTGGACGATCCGCAGTGCGCCTATGCCGAGTGGCATCGGGTGCTGGCCGCCGGCGGGCGGTTGATTAACTTTGATGCCAACTGGTATCTGCAACTGTTTGATGAACAAAGTCATCTTGGCTATCTGCAAGACCGGGCCAACGCCCGCTATCTGGGGCTGGACGATCACTACGTCGATACCGATACCGCGGCGATGGAAAACATTGCCCGCCAACTGCCGCTCAGCCGTGAACGCCGTCCGCAGTGGGATACGCAGGCGCTGCTGAAATGCGGCTATCGCAAGATCGCGCTGGACACCCGCGTTGGCGATGAACTGTGGGATGAGACGGAAAAGGTGAATTACGCGTCGACGCCGATGTTTTTGATCTGTGCGGAAAAGTAGACGGCGGGGAACGAGATGCCGAATCGCAACATTACGCTGGCTCGACGGTTCTTCCGCGCTGTCGCGGCGATCGGCCTGACCCTGATCGCACTGGCGGCGTCGAATGGATTCGCCGCGGAAAGCGGGGCCGATCGTTCGACGTTGCATTACGCCAGCACCAAAGATATCCGCGACATTAACCCTCACCTCTATAGCGGCGAGATGGCCGCGCAGAACATGGTGTTTGAACCGCTGGTGGTGAATAGCGAACAGGGCGTGCGGCCGTGGCTGGCGCGGCGCTGGGAGGTCTCGCCGGACGGTAAACGTTATACTTTTCATCTGCGCCGCGACGTGACCTTCAGCGATGGCGAACCCTTTAATGCGCTGGCGGTGAAACTGAACATGGAGGCGGTACTGGCGAATTATCAGCGCCATGCCTGGCTGGAGCTGGTTCGCCAGATCGATAACGTCGAGGTCGTGGATGATTATACCGTCGCTCTTCAACTGAAAAATCCCTATTACCCCACGCTGGTGGAGCTGGGCTTAACCCGGCCTTTTCGCTTTATCTCGCCGAAAAATTTTATCAACGGTCAAACCCGACATGGCGTCAGCGCTTATGCCGGCACCGGCCCCTGGCTGCTGACGGCGCATGTGAAAAACCAGTATGCGGTGTTTGACGCCAATCCGCGTTATTGGGGAACGCCGCCGCGGCTTCATCGCGTGGTATGGAACGTGATCCCCGATGGTCAAAGCCTGTTGCTGGCGCTGGAGAAAGGCGATATTCAGCTTATTTTCGGCGCGGATGGCGACATGACGGACGGCGACAGCTTTGCGGCGTTGCAGGAAATGAATAAGTTTCATACCGCAATTGGCGAGCCGACGGCCTCGCGGGCGCTGGTTCTGAACAGCAGCCGGCCGATTACCGCCGATCGTCAGGTACGCCTTGCCTTGCAGTATGCGGTGGACAAGCAGGCGATCGCGGAAGGGGTGATGGCGGGCAGCGAGAGCGTGGCGGAAACGCTGCTGGCCCGTAACGTACCTTATGCCGACATCGCCGATCTGCCGGTCTACCGCTATGACCCGCGCAAAGCCAAAGCGCTGCTGGACGAGGCGGGATGGCGGCAACCCGCGGGGAGGGCAATCCGTGAAAAACAGGGCCAACCGATGCGGCTGGTGTTCTCTTACAACACCAATAATGCCGGGGAAAAGCTAATCGCCGAAGTGATACAAAGCGATTTCCGCCAGGTGGGGGTTGAGGTTTCCTTGATCGGCGAAGAGAAACAGGCTTATCTGGACAGGCAAAAGTCCGGCGATTTCGACCTGCAATATTCGCTGTCCTGGGGCAAACCTTACGATCCGCAGTCCTATGTTTCTTCGTTTCGCCTGCCGTCGCATGCCGATTACCAGGGGCAAAAAGGGTTGCCGGACAAAGCTGAGTTGGATGCGCTGATTGGCCAGGTGCTGATTGCCGCGGATGAGGCGCAGCGCCGGGCGCTGTACCGGCGGATATTTATGATGCTGGCGCGGGAAGCGGTCTATATTCCTTTGACCTATGCCCGCGCCAAAGCCGTCTTCAGCCCTCATCTGCAAGGCGTGACGTTTAATCCTTCGCAGTATGAGATCCCTTTTGAAAAGATGTACTGGCGTTAAGCGGCGGGAGAACGGATGACGCGCTATTTCTTCCGCCGGCTGTTGTCGACGATCCCGCTGCTCCTGGCGATATCCTGGATTGCCTTTGCGCTGATCCAGCTTTCTCCTTCCGATCCCGCCGAGGTGGCGCTGCGCGTCAATATGGTGGAGCCGACGGATGAGGCGGTTGCGGCGATGCGCCATGAGCTGGGGCTGGATCAGCCATTCTGGCGGCAATACTTTTCCTGGTTGCAACGTTGTCTGCATCTGGATTTCGGCGCCTCGTTCGTCACCGGAACCAGCGTATGGCGGGAACTGATGACGGCGTTGCCCGCCACGTTGCGGCTGGCCGCCGGCGCGCTGGGCATGATTCTGCTGTTTTCGCTGTCGTTCGCCCTGCTGTGCGTGGCTACCCGCGGCCGCTGGCCGGACAAACTGCTGCGTACTCTGCTTTTCCTGCTTACCGCGATGCCGAACTACTGGGTTGGCCTGCTGCTGATTTGGCTGCTGTCAGTCAAACTGAATTGGTTGCCCGTCGGCGGCATGCAGGCGTCGGGGGCGCTGATATTACCTGCATTAACGCTGGCGCTGGGCTATCTCGGCACCTATGTCCGCCTGTTGCGCAGCAATATGCTGGGGCAGCTTAACCAGCCTTATGTCGCCTATGCCCGGGCCAGGGGATTAACCGAATGGCGGATCCTCTGGCGGCATGTGCTGATTAACGCGCTCTATTCGCCGCTGGTGGCGCTTGGCATGAGTATTCCCAAACTGATTGCCGGTACGCTGATTATCGAAAACGTTTTTGCCTGGCCCGGACTGGGACGGCTGTGCGTGACGGCGATCTTTAACCGTGATTATCCGATTATTCAGGCGTATATCTTGCTGATGGCGCTGCTGTTTGTGGCGGCGAACTTTATCATCGATCTACTGCAAATGCGGCTTGATCCGCGTTTGCGGCGCGGTATCGCCGGATGAGCCGCGCGTTCTGGCTGCGTTGCAGGCAGGATCGGCTGGCGCTGACGTGCCTGTGTTTTCTGACGCTGCTGCTACTGGCGGGGTTGTTGGCGCCCTGGATCGCCCCGCACGATCCCCTGCTGGTTTCGTGGCGCGATAAATATCACGCCCCCGGCCCGCTTTATCCGCTGGGCGCCGATCATCTGGGACGCTGTCTGCTTTCTCGTCTGCTGTATGGTATCCGCAGCACGGTATGGGTATCGCTATCGGCGATGGCGGTCGCCCTGGCGTGCGGCATGTTGATCGGCATGTTGGCGGGTTACTTCCGCGGGCGTATCGACGCCGTCTTGATGCGAATGTGCGATGTCATGCTGTCGTTTCCCGGCGAAGTGATGATTTTTGCTCTGGTCGGGATCCTGGGGCCGGGGCTGGGCAATATCATACTGGCGGTGCTGTTGGTGAAATGGGCCTGGTATGCCCGGATGATCCGCGGCATCGTGCTGCAATACAGCGACCGGCACTATATTCATTACGCCAGGCTGATCGGCGGCACATCCCGTTATATCATCCTGCGGCATCTGCTGCCGGTAACCGCCGCGGAAACGGCGGTGCTGGCGACCACCGATACGGGGGCGGTGATCCTGCTGTTATCGGCGCTCTCTTTTATCGGACTGGGCGTACAGCCGCCCACGCCGGAGTGGGGCGCGATGCTGGGCGAGGCGAAAAACGTGATGATGATACACCCGGAGCAGATGTTGCCCGCCGGGATCGCCATCGTGCTGGCGGCGGCGGCCTTTAACTATCTGGGCGATTTTCTGCGCGATGTGCTGGACGGAGAGGATAAAAACTAAAGCGTCTTATCGCCGCTCACCGGTTCGTTGCCGCTGGGGATATTTATCTCTCGGCTTTAAGCCTGAGATTATTGCGCTGGTCCCGCTATCGCCTTTTTCTTTAACAAGAAAGGCAGAAACAACATGATATACGGGGCGATCAGCCAGACAAAACACCAGGCGCGAGAATACCCGGCGTAATTGATGCATCGGGTATTGCTGGAGATGACGGGCAAAAAGAAGATCAGGAAAATAAGGATCGCATAATCGCTACGATACGGGATCCACAGATAAAACAAAAACCAGCACAGCTGGAACGATAGAATACAGAAGTATTGCAGCTTACTGTCTCATCCATAACAGTCAAATGCTTTTACATATCCTCTTGTTATCGTTTTTATAAAAAAATTAATCATAAAACAGGCTCATAAAAATCATGTTGATAATTATAGTTAATATTATTGGAGCGACAAAGTATATGTAGGTTATAGCGGGAGTATGCCATTTTACATGCCCGAAGTGATGATAAAACCGATTCAGAAAAACAAACGCGCTGAATAATAAGATATTTACCACCGATTGCGTAGTAATAAAGAACAACAGCGACGGTCGCGTTTTTTTCAGCATAATAGTCACCACGAAAACCCTGATGTCTGATAATACAAATCAGGCATCGTTGATAAAGCGGTGAAGGATAGCCTAAGCATGATATCGCTAAGCCGCCTGACGCCGATCGTTGAGTAACTTTTTGGGCGAAATAAACGGCACGCGCACCTCGACGCGGGTAAAGCGCTCGGCCTCGCAGACGACGGTGATGCCGAAATGCGTACCGTAGCGGGCCTTGATGCGACGGTCCACCAGGTTCATCCCCAGACCATCTCCGCCGCTGGGCGGTTGATACATGCCGGCGTTGTCTTCCACCGTCAGCTCCAGCGTATTGGCGTGCAGGCGCCCGCTGATATGAATATGACCGACGTCGAACATCTGTGAAATGCCGTGTTTGATGGCGTTTTCCACAATGGGTTGCAGAGAAAAGGCCGGCAGCCGCGCCTCCAACAGCGAGTCCGGCAGCGTGATGTCCACCGTCAGGTGATCGGCGAAACGCGCTTTCTCTATTTCCAGATAAGCGTTCACATGTTCCATTTCGTCGCTGAGCGATACCTCGTCATTGCTGCGCTTCAGGTTTTTACGGAAAAAGGTCGACAGCGACAGCACCAGCTGACGGGCGTGGTCAGGATTGCGGCGTATCACGGCGGATAGGGTATTGAGCGCATTAAACAGAAAGTGCGGGTTAACCTGCGCATGCAGCAGCTTGATTTCCGACTGCGCCAGCAGTTGTTTCTGCCGTTCGAAGCGTCCGGCCAGAATCTGGGCGGAAAGCAAATGGGCAATCCCTTCTCCCAGCGTGCGGTTGATGCTGGAAAACAGCTTGTTCTTGGGTTCGTACAGCTTAATGGTGCCGATGACGCGCTGCTCTTCGCCGCGCAACGGGATCACCAGCGTCGATCCCAGTTTGCAGTTCGGTGAAATGGAGCAGGTGTAAGGCATTTCATTACCGTCGGCGTAGACCACCTGATTCTTCTCGATCGCCCGATGGGTGTGGCGCGAGGTGATGGGGGAATCTACGGTATGGTGGTCGTCGCCCAAGCCGATAAACGCCAGCAATTTTTCACGATCGGTAATGGCGACGGCCCCGACCCCCAGTTCTTCATAGAGGATGCGGGCGACGCGCATGCTGTTATGCTGATTGAAACCCTGTCGCAACGTGCCTTCGGCGCGGGCGGCGATTTTCAGCGCCTTGGCGGAAAAGGCCGAGGTGTACTTCTCAAAAATGGCGCGTCTGTCGAGCAGAATGCGCATGAACATCGCCGAGCCGACGGTATTGGTGATCATCATCGGCAGGGCGATGTCTCTCACCAGCGCTATCGCGTTATCAAACGGCCGGGCGACCAGCAGGATAATGACCATTTGCAGGATTTCCGCCACCAGCGCGGTTAAACCGACCACCAGAGGCCGAAACAGCAGATCGATACGGTTGCGCCGTGTCAGATAGCTGTGCAGCAAGCCGCCCAGCAGACCTTCGGCGATGGTCGACAGCATACAGGCCAGCGCCGTCATGCCCCCCATCGAATAACGATGAAGTCCGCCGGTGAGCCCGACCAGAAAACCGATCGACGGGCCGCCCAGCATACCGCCCAATACGGCGCCGGTGGCGCGGGTATTGGCAATGGAATCATCAATATGCAGGCCGAAATAGGTACCCATGATGCAAAACATGGAAAAAACCAGATAACACACCAGCTTATGGGGTAAGCGGATGGTGACCTGCATCAGCGGTATGAATAAAGGCGTCTTGCTTAACAGATAGGCGATCACCAGATAAACGCACATCTGTTGCAGTAAGGAAAGAATCAAATCGACCTGATTGACCATGGAGAATCACTCTCAGTAATGTTCGCGCCAACGGATTATACCCTTCATTTTTCAAGTTGCAGCGTTCTTGCGCTTCGCTCCGGCGGACGTATTTTTTATTATCTTTATCATTTAGTTGGAATAGTATTTGCTGATTAATGATTTTTAGTATATCTGGCGCCTCTCTGAGACGAATTAATCCTGTGCAATTCATGCTAAATGTCCGCGGACATAACTTATTTGTATAAATATAAACAGAAAAATTAGGCATCGTCTCAGATATTCTCTGGTTATTTGGCTAAGCTAAATAGGTAATCATTGATGAGTGAATTATTTCACTCTGCGAATTATTTTATTATGAGCATTTTTATTGCTTATTATTTTTAATTCATTGTTTTTATTTGATTTTATTCAAAATGCCATCAGGGGGGATATAACCGCATCATAATGGCTTGTTTCTGTAACATATTTATTTAATTCAAATGGTTAATCAGAGGATGAATACCATGCTGGAGTTTTCTGATGCGATTAATTCACTTATTGCCGGGCATTATGCCGATCCCTTTTCGCTATTGGGGATGCATAAAACCTCACAGGGAATCGAGGTGCGCGCATTATTGCCTGATGCCCAGGACGTTTGGGTGGTGGAAACCCGTCGCGGTTGCAAAGTGGCGCAATTGCAACGTTATGATGAACGCGGTTTTTTTTGCGGCGTCTTGCCGCGCAGAAAAAATGCTTTTCACTATCAATTGGCTGTGACCTGGCAGCAGGAAACGTACCTGATTGAAGATCCTTATCGCTTCGGGCCGCTGTTGCAGGATCTGGATATCTGGTTACTGGCGGAAGGGACGCATTTACGCCCTTATGAACGCCTGGGCGCGCATGTGGAAACGCTGGACGGCGTGGCGGGTACGCGCTTTGCCGTCTGGGCGCCGAATGCGCGGCGGGTTTCCGTCGTCGGTCAGTTCAATTTCTGGGACGGCCGCCGCCACCCGATGCGTTTGCGCAAGGAAAACGGTATCTGGGAGCTGTTTCTGCCCGGCGTGGGGCAGGGGGAGTTGTATAAATATGAAATCATCGACCGTCATGGCCATGTCCGTCTGAAAGCCGACCCTTACGCTTTTGAAGCGCAGATGCGCCCGGATACCGCCTCGTTGATTACCGTCTTGCCGGAGAAAGCGCCGATCGATGAAGCGCGTCGCCAGGCCAATGGCTTGCAGGCGCCGATCTCGATTTATGAAGTGCATCTCGGTTCCTGGCGCAGACATGCGGATAACAATTTCTGGCTTAGCTATCAGGAACTGGCGGAACAGCTCATCGCCTATATCAAGGAGATGGGGTTCACGCACATTGAACTGATGCCCATCAACGAACACCCGTTTGACGGCAGTTGGGGCTACCAGCCGCTCGGTCTGTATGCGCCGACGCGCCGCTTCGGCACGCCGCAGGATTTCAGAAAATTTATCGACGCCTTTCATGAGGCGGGCATCAACGTGCTGCTGGACTGGGTGCCGGGGCATTTCCCCGGCGATGAATATGGTCTGGCGCAGTTCGACGGTACGGCGCTGTATGAATACGCCGATCCCCGCGAGGGGTTTCATCAGGACTGGAATACCCTGATCTATAACTATGGCCGCCATGAGGTGCGTAACTATCTGGCGGGCAACGCCCTGTTCTGGATGGAACACTACGGCATCGACGGTCTGCGGGTCGACGCCGTCGCCTCGATGATTTACCGCGATTACAGCCGCCTCGAGGGGCAATGGGTGCCGAATCACTACGGCGGCAGAGAGAATCTTGAGGCGATCGCGTTCCTGCGCTATACCAACCAGACGCTGGGCCACGCCGCGCCGGGCGTCATTACCGTGGCGGAAGAATCGACCGACTATCCGGGCGTGACCCTCCCTCCCGACTGCAACGGATTGGGATTTCATTACAAATGGAACATGGGCTGGATGCATGACACGCTGTCGTATATGCAGCTTGACCCGATTCACCGCAAATATCACCACGATCGGCTGACGTTCGGCCTGCTGTACGCCTACAGCGAAAATTTCGTCCTGCCGCTTTCCCACGATGAAGTCGTCCATGGCAAACGCTCCCTGCTCGACCGGATGCCCGGCGACGCCTGGCAGAAATTCGCCAATCTGCGGGCTTACTACGGCTTTATGTGGGCCTATCCCGGTAAAAAACTGCTGTTTATGGGCTGCGAATTCGCCCAGGGACGTGAATGGAATTACGACGCCAGTCTGGACTGGCATTTGCTGGACGAGCCGGAGGGCTGGCATCGCGGCGTGCAGCGCCTGGTGCGCGACCTCAATCATTGCTATCGCCGGCAGCCGCCGCTGTATCAATTGGATTTCCAGCCGCAGGGGTTTGAGTGGCTGGTGGCGGACGATCGGGAAAACTCGGTGTTTGCCTTTGTGCGGCGCGACGAGCAGGGCAATGAAATTCTGGTGGTCAGTAACTTTACCCCCGTTCCGCGCTACGGCTACCGCATCGGTATTAATCAGCCCGGCCGCTGGCGGGAAATTTTAAATACCGACTCCCATTACTACCACGGCGGCAATCTGGGTAATGAAGGCGCGGTTCACAGCGAAGAGATCGGTAGTCATCAGCGGCCGCAGTCGCTGGCGCTGACCATTCCTCCCCTGGCAACGTTGTATCTGGTGAGAGAGGCATGAATGACGGTATTGCAAACGGGCGGTCCAACCCCTCTGGGAGCGCGCTTTGATGGCGCAGGCGTTAATTTCGCGCTGTTTTCGGCACAGGCGCAGCGGGTGGAGCTCTGCCTGTTCGATGCGCATCAGCAGGAGCGGCGGCTGGAGTTAACCGCGCGCAGCGGCGATATCTGGCACGGCTATCTACCCGGCGCCAAACCGGGTTTGCGCTACGGCTTTCGGGTCGACGGGCCTTTCGACCCGGCGCAAGGCTTACGTTTTAACCCGCATAAGCTGTTGCTTGACCCGTGCGCCCGTCGGTTGGACGGCTGGGTGGCGGACGATGAATGCCTGCAAGGCGGCGTCGACGAGCGCGACGAGCGCGATAGCGCGGCGGTGATGCCCAAGTGCGTGGTCGTCGATGAAGATTACGACTGGCAGGACGATGCTTTTCCGCAGACGCCGTGGAGCCGGAGCGTGATTTATGAAGCCCACGTGCGCGGGCTGACGCAACTGCACCCCGCCATTCCGCCGGCAATCCGCGGCAGCTATGCCGCGCTGGGCCACCCGGCGATTATCGATTATCTGCAAACGCTCGGCGTCACCGCGCTGGAACTGCTGCCGGTCCAGCAGCACGCCGACGAACCGCGGCTACAGCGCATGGGGCTGCGTAATTACTGGGGCTATAACGTGCTGCTGCCGTTCGCGGTGGATAACGGTCTGGCCGCCGGCGAGGATGCGCTGAACGAATTCCGCGATGCGGTTAAAGCGCTGCATCAGGCCGGTATCGAGGTCATTCTCGACGTGGTGTTTAACCACAGCGCCGAGCTGGACGCGGCGGGGCCGACCCTGTCGCTGCGCGGCATCGATAACCGCAGCTACTACTGGCTGGGCGAACGCGGCGAATACCATAACTGGACGGGCTGCGGCAACGTCCTGCGCCTTAACCACCCGGCGCTGGTCGACTGGGTGACGGACTGTCTGGTTTTCTGGCGCGAAACCTGTCGCGTCGACGGTTTCCGTTTCGATTTGGCGACGGTGCTGGGGCGCACGCCGGCATTCAACGCCGCGGCGCCGCTGCTGACGGCGATGAAAAACGACCGTCGGCTTGAGGGCTGCAAACTGATTGCCGAACCCTGGGATCTGGGCGACGGCGGCTATCAACTGGGGGGCTTCCCGCCGCCCTTCGCCGAATGGAGCGACCGCTATCGCGACGACATGCGCCGCTTCTGGCTGCATGGCGATGTTGCGCCCGGCGTTTTCGCCCGTCGTTTCGCCGCCTCCAGCGATATCTTCCAGCATCACGATCGCCTGCCTTACGCCTCGGTGAACAAACTGACCGCTCATGACGGTTTCACCCTGCGCGATCTGGTCAGCTTCAACCATAAACACAATGACGCCAACGGCGAGGATAACCGCGACGGCGCCGACAACAATTTCAGCAATAACCACGGCACGGAGGGGCTGGATGCCGACGAGGAGACGCAACGGCGGCGTCAGAATAGCCAGCGCTCATTGCTGACGACGCTGTTGCTCTCACAGGGGACGCCCATGCTGCTGGCGGGGGATGAACGGGGGAACAGCCAGCAGGGCAACAATAACGCGTATTGCCAGGATAACGAACTGACCTGGCTGCGCTGGGATGACGTCGACGAGGATCTGATCCGCTTTACCGCCGGGTTGATCCGCCTGCGCCGCGCGATACCGGCGCTGCAACAGGAAGGATGGTGGCGGGAAGGCGACGGCGCCGTGCAATGGCTGGATGCAACCGGGCGGCCGCTGACCGCGCAACAGTGGGAGCAGGGCGCTCCCCTGTTACAAATTTTGCTTTCGGAACGTTGGTTATTGCTGATCAACGCCAGCGAACGCCAGGAGGACTTCATTTTGCCGCCAGGGCCGTGGAAAGTCTCGCCTCCGTTCGATGGAAACGCGTACCGCATTAACGATGGGGTATGGCAAGGGCATGCACCGGCAGTCTGTATCCTTACAAAATAAGAAGGAGTGAGCCATGGTGAGTAACGACAAAAACGATCCCCTGATGCTGGCAAGACAATTACCGCTGAAGTCTGTGGCGCTCATTCTGGCGGGAGGCCGGGGAACCCGTTTAAAAGATCTGACGGCTTTGCGCGCCAAGCCCGCCGTTCATTTCGGCGGGATGTTTCGCATTATCGATTTCGCCCTGTCCAACTGCCTCAATTCCGGCATCCGCCGTATCGGGGTGATTACGCAATATCAGTCGCACACGCTGGTGCAGCATATTCAGCGCGGCTGGTCGTTCCTGAACGTGGAAATGAATGAGTTTATCGACCTGCTGCCTGCGCAGCAGCGTAACGCCGCCGCCGAACACTGGTATCGCGGCACCGCCGACGCGGTGTGTCAGAATCTGGATATTATCCGTCGTTACCGGGCGGAATATGTGGTGATTCTGGCGGGCGATCACATCTACAAGATGGATTATTCGCGCATGCTGATCGACCACGTCGAAAAAGGGGCGGAGTGTACCGTCGCCTGTCTGCCGGTGCCGCTGAAAGAGGCCAGCGCGTTCGGCGTCATGAGCGTCGACGCGCAGCATCGCATCCTCGATTTCAGCGAAAAACCGGCGCAGCCGATGCCGATGCCGGATAACCCGGAATTAGCGCTGGCGAGCATGGGAATCTATGTCTTCAATGTCGACTATCTCTATCGCCTGCTGGAAGAAGATCTCAGCGAGACGGAATCCAACCATGATTTCGGTCAGGATCTGATCCCGAAAATCGTCGCCCAACGCGCCGCCTGGGCCCATCCCTTTACCCTCTCCTGCGTCACCTCGGGCGACAGCAATCGCCCTTACTGGCGCGACGTCGGCACGCTGGAGGCTTATTGGCAGGCGAATCTCGATTTAGCGTCCGTGACGCCGGAGCTGGATATGTATGACCGCAGCTGGCCGATTCGCTCGGCGATTGAATCATTACCGCCGGCCAAATTCGTGCAGGACCATTCCGGCAGCCACGGTATGACCATGAACTCGCTGGTTTCGGGCGGTTGTATCGTGTCCGGTTCGGTGGTGACGCATTCGGTGCTGTTTCCCCGCGTGCGGGTCAATTCATTTTGCAGCATTGATTCGACGGTGTTGCTGCCGGACGTCGTCGTCGGCCGCTCCTGCCGTTTACGCCGCTGCGTCATCGATCGCGCCTGTCAGCTCCCGGACGGCACCGTTATCGGCGAAAACGCGGAAGAAGACAGCCGTCGGTTTTATCGCTCGGAAGAAGGGATCGTACTGGTGACGCGAGCGATGCTGGAAGCGGGGTAATCCCCGCCTAACACCCCGTCGTCCCCGCGGCAGTAGGCGGGGATCTGCTTTCGCCGGCGGCTCGGAGTTGCTGAGATTCCCGCCTGCGCGGGAATGACGAGGTAAGGGACGGGAATGACGGGTAACAAGAGATCATGAGATTGGGACAATTACAGGAGTAATGATGCGGGTATTACACGTTTGTTCAGAGTTATTTCCATTGTTGAAGACCGGCGGTTTGGCGGATGTTACCGGGGCATTGCCCGCAGCGCAGATTCAAGCCGGCATGGACGTCCGGGTTGTGCTGCCTGCGTTTCCCGATCTGAAGAAAGGTATTACCAATACGCAAATCGTGAGCGAACGGGATACGTTCGCCGGACAGGTCACTTTGCTGTATGGCTATTTTAACGGCGTCGGTATTTATCTGATCGACGCGCCGGCGCTGTATCAGCGAGCGGGCAGCCCCTACCACAATCCCGCGCAGTATGCGTATGCGGACAACTATTTACGCTTTGCGCTGCTGGGGTGGATGGGCTGCGAGCTGGCCGACGGGCTGGATCCTTACTGGCGGCCGGACGTGGTGCATGCCCATGATTGGCATGCCGGTTTGACGTGCGCCTACCTGGCCGCTCGCGGCAGACCGGCAAAATCGGTATTTACCGTCCATAATTTAGCCTATCAGGGGTTGTTCGACGCCCGACATATGGCCGAGCTGCAATTGCCGCCCGAATTTTTTCAGGTTTACGGGCTGGAGTTTTACGGACAGATTTCGTATCTCAAGGCGGGTCTCTATTACGCCGATCATGTGACCACGGTCAGTCCGACCTACGCGCATGAAATTACGTTGCCGGCATACGGCTATGGCATGGAGGGGTTATTAAAATCCCGTGAAGAGGAAGGGCGTCTGTCCGGCATTCTCAACGGCGTTGACGACGCCATCTGGAATCCGGCGCATGACTCGTTGCTGACCAGCCATTACAACCGGGATGTGCTGTTCAACAAGGCGGAGAATAAACGGCATCTGCAAACGGCAATGGGACTCAAACCGGATGAAAAAGCGCCGGTGTTCGCCATCGTCAGCCGTCTCACCAGCCAGAAAGGGCTGGATATCGCATTGAGCGCGGTGCCTGATTTGCTGGATCAGGGCGGACAACTGGTGGTGTTGGGGGCGGGGGATGCCGCCTTGCAGGAAGGATTTCTGGCCGCCGCGGCAAAGTATCACGGTCAGGTCGGGGTGCAGATCGGCTATCACGAAGCCTTCTCGCACCGCATTATCGGCGGGGCGGACGTCATTATGGTGCCGAGCCGGTTCGAGCCCTGCGGTTTAACGCAGCTTTACGGCCTGAAGTACGGCACGCTGCCGCTGGTGCGCCGCACCGGCGGACTGGCCGACACGGTTGCGGATTGTTCGCTGGAAAATCTGGCGGACGGTCTGGCGAGCGGTTTCGTCTTTAACGATAGCAACGTGGGATCGCTATCCAGGGCGATTCGCCGGGTATTTGTGCTGTGGGCGCGCCCGACGCTCTGGCGTTATGTGCAGCGTCAGGCCATGGCGATGGATTTTAGTTGGCAGGTCGCCGCGCAGGCTTATCGCGCGCTGTATCAACGCTTGTGGTAACCCTACTACTCACTGAGGGATGAATATTATGAACACGCCGTTTACGTATACTTCACCAACGCTCAGTGTGGAAGCGCTGAAACACTCTATCGCTTACAAGCTGATGTTCGCGATAGGCAAAGATCCGGCGATCGCCACCAAGCACGATTGGCTGAACGCCACGCTGCTGGCGGTGCGCGATCGTATGGTCGAGCGCTGGCTGCGTTCCAATCGGGCGCAACTGTCGCAGGATGTCCGTCAGGTTTATTACCTTTCGATGGAGTTTCTGCTGGGGCGCACGTTATCGAACGCATTACTGGCGATGGGACTGTATGAGGATTTGCAAGCCGCGCTGGACGGCATGGGGCTGGAGCTGGAAGATCTGCTTGAGGAAGAGAACGATCCAGGGTTGGGCAACGGCGGTCTGGGGCGGCTGGCGGCCTGTTTTCTGGATTCGCTGGCTACCATGGCGTTGCCGGGGCGCGGTTACGGCATCCGCTACGAGTATGGCATGTTCAAGCAGAACATCGTCAACGGGCAGCAGGCCGAATCGCCGGATTACTGGCTGGAATACGGCAACGCGTGGGAGTTCCCACGACACAGCACGCGCTACAAAGTGCGCTTTGGCGGCCGTATTCAGCAGGAAGGCGCTAAAGTCCGCTGGCTGGAAACCGAAGAGGTTATCGCCTGCGCCTATGATCAGATCATCCCCGGTTTTGATACTGACGCAACCAATACGCTGCGCTTGTGGAGCGCGCAGGCCAGTAATGAAATCAATCTGGGTAAATTCAATCAGGGCGACTATTTCGCCGCGGTGGAAGATAAAAACCATTCGGAAAACGTGTCGCGGGTGCTTTATCCTGACGATTCAACCTATTCAGGGCGCGAACTGCGACTGCGGCAGGAGTATTTCCTGGTTTCCGCCACGGTGCAGGACATCCTCAACCGCCACTGGTTGATGCATAAAACCTACGATAATCTGGCGGAAAAGTTTGCCATCCACCTGAATGATACCCACCCGGTACTGGCGATCCCGGAATTGATGCGGCTGTTGATTGACGAGCACAAGTTCAAATGGCAGGCCGCCTGGGATGTGGTCAGCAAAGTCTTTTCCTATACCAACCATACTCTGATGCAGGAAGCGCTGGAAACCTGGCCGGTGGATATGCTGGGCAAAATTTTGCCGCGCCATCTGCAATTGATTTTCGAAATTAACGAGTATTTTCTGGCGTTCGTGCAAAAAGAGATCCCCGACGACAACGATCTGTTGGCGCGGGTCTCCATCATTGAGGAGACCAACGGACGCAGAGTGCGCATGGCCTGGCTGGCGGTCGTCGCCAGCCATAAGGTCAATGGGGTATCGGAGCTGCATTCAGACCTGATGGTGCAATCGCTGTTCGCCGACTTCGCGCGTTTGTTTCCCAACCGCTTTTGCAACAAGACCAACGGCGTGACGCCGAGGCGCTGGCTGGCGCTGGCGAATCCTTCGCTCGCCAGAGTGCTGGACGATACCATCGGCCAGACCTGGCGTACCGATCTCAGCCAGCTTGACGAGCTAAAGCAGCATATCGACTATCCGGCGTTTGTGCAGCGCATCCGTCAGGCCAAATTAGAGAATAAAAAGCGGCTGGCGATTTATATCGCGGAAAACCTGAATATCGTGGTGAACCCGGAAGCGTTGTTCGACGTGCAGATTAAGCGGATTCACGAATACAAACGTCAGTTGCTCAATGTGCTGCACATCATCACGCTGTATAACCGCATTAAGGACGATCCTTCCCTTGATCGGGTGCCGCGCGTGGCGATTTTTGCCGGCAAGGCCGCATCGGCCTACTATATGGCCAAGCACATTATCAATCTGATCAACGATGTGGCGCAGGTGATCAACAACGATCCGGCGGTGCGCGATCGGCTGAAAGTGGTTTTTATCCCGAACTATAGCGTCAGTCTGGCGCAGATCATCATTCCGGCGGCGGATCTTTCCGAGCAGATCTCGCTGGCGGGGACGGAAGCCTCCGGCACCAGCAATATGAAATTCGCGCTGAATGGCGCGTTGACCATCGGCACCCTGGACGGGGCGAACGTGGAAATGCTGGAGCACATCGGCGAAGAAAACATGTTTATTTTCGGTAATACCGCCGATCAGGTGGAAGCGCTGCGCCAAAACGGTTACAACCCGCGCGAATATTACGATCAGGATGATGAACTGCACCGGGTGCTGACGCAGATCGCCACCGGCGTCTTCAGCCCGGACGACAGCCGGCGCTATAGCGATCTGTTTGATTCACTGGTGAATTTCGGCGACTACTATCAGCTGCTGGCCGACTACCGCAGCTATGTCGATACGCACGATCGGGTGGATGAGTTTTACCGTAACGAGGACGAATGGACGCGCAGCACCGCGTACAATATCGCCAGCATGGGTTATTTCTCCTCCGACCGCACCATCGGCGAATATGCCGAGGAAATCTGGAATATCAAGCCGATACGGTTGTAGCGGTTGATTGGCCGGCAAAGTTTAACACTCCGCCATTCCTGCCCCCTCCCAGCCTCCCCCTTGTCAGGGGGAGACGCTGATTTACCCGCACGCTTCCAGCTCGAATGCTGCGTTAATCCGGTATTTTACCCCGGCGACGACGCCGTTTTCCCCTTCATATACCACCAGAAAGCGGGTGCGCTCGCCGTCGTGATAAGTCAATGCGGCGCAGCCGCCTTTACCCAGCACCAACGTGTTGACGCTGCCCGATGACGTCACCACCGCATTCTCGCCGGTGGCCGTGATTGACGCGTTGTCGCCCGCATTGCTGATGCGGCTTTCACTGCCTGCCGCGCCGAGCTTGCACATATCTCCCACATTGGCGATGCTCGACGATTCGCCTACGCTGCCGATATAGCAGCGCATGCCGCTGTTGGCCGTGTGCGAGCCGCGTCCCGCGCTGCTGATTTTGACGGAGTTTCCGCTGTTGCTGATACGCGTTCGTCCGCCCAGGCTGCCAATGCGGCTGTGTTGACCGGTATTGCTGATCTTCGCGGCAAAACCGGCGCTGACGAGTTGGCAGGCGTGGCCCACGCTGGCAATGCCGCTGTTTTCGCCGGCATTGCCGATAAAATTATAGGGGCCGGATAACGCGATTTTACTGTGCAAACCAATGCAGCCGATATCCAGCGCCGGGTCGCTCGCGGCCAACCGCGTTTCGCCGGGGGAGCCTGACGCGCATTCTCCGGCATGGGGGCGGGGTTTTACCTGAACAACGCGGCTATTGCCGTTCGTCAACTGTTCAACCATCGCCTGTATGGCGCTGAGTTCCTGCGTCATAAAGCGGGGCGAACCGGCGCCGAGCGCATAGCTGTATTCCACCAGACTCTCCAGCCATTCGGTATATCCGTCATGCATCAGCGCATGGTGAATATCCTGATATTCCGCGCCTTGCGGAAAGCGACGCAGGAACCAGCGATAAATTTGCGGACTGACCTGTAGCGCATGTAGCTGCTGTTTGGTGATTTTTTTCATTCTCGCCTGCCGTTGCGTGCCGCTTTAGTGGCGATGGTAACCATCAATCATGCAGCGGAATGTCTGGGTCGGCGTCCGGCCGGTGGTGCATAGATAAATATGCCCGCACAGGAAAAACAGACCGGCGACGGCCAGCGCCAGGTGCAGCGGCAGCAGCCAGGCTTTGATCAGCACAAAATCGGCCGGCAGCCAGAGCGGATTGCTTAACAGTACGCCGGTTATCAGCAATGCGGGCAGCAGCGCGTACATCACGCCGAGGTAAGCGACCTGCTGTAGCGGATTAAACTTGGCGCGCGGCGTGGCCGGGAAGGGGTGATCTTCTCCTCTGATAATGCCGTACAGATAAAAGCGAACCTGTAAAAAAGCGCGTCGTCCCCAGCTATGACGGTCGATCAGATAATGATGTCCGTTGTCGCCGAAGGCATTAATCAGGACAAACGCCAGCCAACTGATTAATAACAGATAGCCGCATACCTCATGCAGGGCGACCAGCATGATGGTGTCTTTCACCGAGCCCACGGCGAAGTGGTTGAGCAGCCCGCTGGCGAGCAGCAGAATAAACAGCGACGCGTTGCTCCAGTGCCAGAGGCGGATGGCCCGTGAATAGAGATACACTTTTTCTTCATGTGACGGCGCGTGAGGTGGCGCGAGCTTGTAACGCAGCAGCCCGTGCAGCGTTAACACGCCCAGCATGCCCGCAAATAACACCCCGGCCAGAATCAGCCATACCGGCCAGAAATCAGGCGTATAGATATAAACATATTGGTAGAGCTGTTCCTGAAACAGCGCTGCGTTCGGCATAATATTCATACATTCACCTTTTCGACGTCATGCGGGCCGGGGCGGCGATAAATATGCGGCTTACCGACATCAGGCAATTGGTATTGATAATATTCATGCGTTTTCAGCCAGGTTTGCACGACGTCGCTGTCCTCGCGCCCAAAAATGAGCGCGCTCTGCGGGCAGGCGCTGACGCAAATGGGCGGAAAGCCTTTTTTCAGCCGGGATTCCAGACAGAAATCGCACTTGTCGGCGACGCGTGTGGTGGGATTAAGGTAACGCACCTGATACGGGCAGGCGGAAATGCAGTAGCTACAGCCGATGCATTTCGCTTTGTCGACCCGTACGATGCCGGTGCCGTCATCCCGGTAAGATGCGCCGGTCGGGCATACGGAGATGCAGGGCGCATCTTCGCACTGTTGGCAGGAATGACGGAAAAAGTGATAAATATTTCCCTGCTCCGGCGGCGTCATCGCAATATGGGCGATGCTCATACGCGCCGCGCCGACCGGGACTTTGTTCACTTTATGGCAGGCCACGGTGCAAATATTGCAGCCGTTACACCGCACTTCGTCGTGGATCATGGCGTAGCGCGCCGGTTTGCTTTTATTGGTTCCGCCGAAGGCGGAGAAGATCGGCGCGCTAAAAAAAATCACCGATCCCATGCCGAGGACAAATTTACGGCGTGAGCATGTCATCTTCCCTGCCTCCCAGAAAATGAATCGTTCAAAATCGGTTTTATTCGCGGTATCAACACTCGCTTTTTCATCGGTTCTCCAATGCGCCGGGCCGCGACTGCACGATGTCGGTCTTTTTCCCGTCGCGCGTTGATGGAAAATGGTTAAGGATTTTCATACTGTTCAACTTCAATCCATTCACATAGCCCCCAGGCCTTGCCGCGGCTCATGAACCGTTCACTGAACAAATAGGGCTCGCCGTTGGAGGCCGTGATGAGACGGATATCCTCAAATTCCTCAGATTGCTCGAAAAAGCGGAGCGCGCCGTCAATCTTTTCCTGATCGAAGGCGTAGGGCGGAAATCGCAGCATTTGCACCTTGTAAGGCCGCGGATAGGTTTGGCACTCGAAGCGGACGGTGTCCGCAATGGTTTTACAGATGTCCTGCTCGTGGGTGAAAACCAGAATCCGCGCATAGTTGTGACTCATGCTTTGATCCGAGTAGTAATACTGCGTTTCATCGTTGCCGATGGCGATAATGTCCGCGCAGCTATCGCTGGCGCCAATCTGTTCAAACAGCAGGCCGACGGTTTCCTCATCCAGTAAGTAAGGGGCCGTCTGAAGGCTCCGTCTGTCAACCAATTCGCCTGCGGCCGAACAGCGGCGGATATAATCCGCGACGGCTAAAAACGGCGCTTTCTGTTCGCTAACGTCGTTTGCCGCGGCATCGTCGTCCTCCGTTGCCGTAGGCCGCGGGGATAACGGCAGCAATAACCGTCTTCTGCTCATATCCGGCGGCGCGTCGTGTCGCTCTTCCGGCTCGGATGCCCCCGATGTGAATGATGTTGTGGTAGTCATGATCAATATCGCTATGCCGGGAGCAAATTACGCGCCGCCAGATCGTCGGCGATGTCTTCCATACCCAGTCTGATCAGCGTTTCCCGGGTCGGACAGCCGAGTTCGGGATCCCAACCCATTGCCGTATAGAACATCGTCAGGGATTTTTGCATATCCGCCCGATCCATCTTGTCGGTGCCTTCGGTAAACACCTGGATATCGGGATCTTTATCGAAAACCCAGTCGCAGATCTGATCGTGCTCGTGACGCATATCTTTGGTGTTCATCAACTTGACGGTGTAAGCGCGATGCAGGGTGAAGATGCGTTCGGCGGCCAAATCCAGACTGGCTTCCGTGGTGGGTTCCCCGGTCACCGCCGCGAAGAACTTGGCTTCCATGCCTAAGTCGCCGCGATAGCCACGGCTTTTGAGCGGTGAGGCGGTCATCGGCCAGACCCAGTTGCACAACGTAATGGCGTCATGCAGGCAGCTTCTGAAGATGGTCCATTGGGCATACTTCACTTTGTATTCGTTGATCGGGGTGTAATTCTTGGTGTCGTCGTAAGCATCGGGAGAACCGAATAATTCGCCGGCAATCTCTTTTTTCAGCGCCAACGGCAGCCCGCTGCCGATGTAGTTAATGTGGGTGTGCGTCATGGCATCGCGGTTAAACATGCAGTTGACGATCGACCCCACCTGCGCGGAGGCTTCATTGGCGTGGTGTACAGGGAAACCCATCGGCGACCAGAGCTTGTTCTTTTTGTCATTCCAGTAGGCGTCGCCCAGACCCCAGCGTTTGGCGATTTCATAAGAACCGTCGGCCAAATGGCTGAGTTCCCCGATACGATGCGCCAGCCGATGGTAAAAGTCCTTGATGAAGGCCGGATCGCCGGCTTCCAGCTGATCCCAACGGATGGCGTTGTATTCTTCGGCGGGCAGGACGCGTTTGAAGACGCCGTGGCTATAGCAGTAGATGAAATCGCGGTGCAACTGACCGTAATTGCACCATAGCCCCATGTCGTCAAAAATATTGAGTCCGACCAGATTGCCCACCACCTTGCCGTCGCCCTTTTCATCAAAATCTTTCGGCCCGTGCGGGAAGATGCTGGTGTGGACAAAGTTCGCCACACAGGTATTGCCGCCGGTGGCCGGTACGCCATATTGACTGGCCTGAGGGACGTGCAACTGCGACATGCAGCGGATGGGGCAGGAGTGGCATCCGCCCATTTTTACCGTGTATTTTTCCGCCGCCGGGCCGAGATCGAAGACGGATTTCATGGTGCGGAAGCCCACGGTATTCTGGTTGCCGGGGGGAATTTCGCCGGTTTCCACCGGGCCGCCTTCCGCGGCTCCCCAGAACAGCCCCTTGCGCGCGGTCCAACGCGATTTCGGATCCGAGTATTCCGCCCAGGCTTGCGGGGTGCTGGGAACGACATGGTTGTTATTCGCGCCGATAAGCTCGGTCATCATGTAGTCGTTCAGGTTTTTCAGTTCTTCCCGATTGGCGACGTTGACGCCCTGGGTGCCGATGACCGAGATGGCTTTAAGATTCTTGGAGCCCAGCACCGCGCCCGTCCCGGCGCCGCCGCTGTGGTTACGGCTGTTCAGAATGCCGGACAACGGCACCAGATTTTCTCCGGCCGGGCCGATAGCGGCAACGCAGGCTTCGACATTGGTGGTGCGACAAATTTCTTCCGTGGTTTCCCGCGTGCCTTTTCCCCACAGGAACGCGGCATTTTCAATACTGACCTTATCGTCCTGAATATTAATCCACACCGGTCTGGGCGATTTCCCCTCGATAATAATGGCGTCGTAGCCGGCGTATTTCATATAGGCAGCGAAAAAACCGCCCATATGCGCATCGACGACTAAATGATCGCGGGTATAGGTAGATAATGAGGTGATATTAACGCGTGAACTACAAGGGGCGCCGGAGCCGGTTAATGGCCCGACGGCAAACACCACCTTATTGGCTTCGTCAAAAGGTTTGGTTCCCGGCGCCACCTCGTCGTACATGATTCTGTAGCCAAATCCCATTCCGCCAATAAATTTTTTATATTCGCTGGAATCTTCTTTGGTGATAGCGCCGGTGCTTAAATTGATTCGTAATATATTGCCAGTCCAACCGTTGATCATAATTTATTTCCTGCATGTGGGGCATCGTCACCGATAAATGGATAGCGATAAAAGCCGGGTGATTTAAACCGTAATCTCTTTCCAGTCGATGATGCTCAATGCGCCTGTAGGGCATGCGGCGGCGCACTCTCCGCATAAATTGCACTTACCGGACTTTTTGATCTGCGGATTAACTGTCGCCATCATCCACGGACAGGCGGTAGTGCAGGCGGAACAACCGATACAGCGTCGGTCATCGACAGTTATACAGCCGCGTTCCTCGTTATAGGCGATGGCTTTTATCGGGCAGACCTTCATACATTCGGGGTCTTTACACTGTCGACAGGTATCGGTGGTGAAATTGAGATCGCCATACAGCCCGCCGCCGGAGCCGATGCCGCCGTCGCCGTAATAAAAATGACGGTGGATTTTCACCCGAGAGAAGAAGGAGCCAACGCTGCCGTAGTTATAGGCGGTGCAGGCGGTTTCACAGCGGTGGCAGCCCGTGCATCGGGCTCTTTTCGTCACCAGTACGCCTTTCGGTGTGGTGGTCAGCCCGACGTTGCCGCTGTTGATGTCTTCTTGTCTGCATCCCAATAAGGACAGCAGCGCCGGCGCGATAGTTATTCCTGCCAGGCCCTTGCCTGAAATGCGCAGGAACTCCAGTCTTGTTAATCCCAGATCCAGTAAAGGACGTTCAACCTGATTAGGCATTTAATTCTTATCCCCCGCATACCCGAATATCCCCTTTAACTTTCAAGTTGCAGAGGCGTCACCACCCGCGTGCTGAAACTTATCAGGAATAAATAAGCATAAATAAAACCTATAGCAAAATGTCAAAGATAAAATCGGCTGAAAATAAAAAGGCGACCTGATTTGAATATCGTTATATATTTATGAAAATAACGGTTGGCGTTTCCTGTCTAATTTCACCAATGGCATCCGATCAATTTGCTACCGATCCGATGTTCAGCGGCACATATAATGACCTTTCATACCCTAATGACGACCCTATTTCACGGTAGGTCACGCCTTTTACTATATGCCATTTTTATCTTTTTTATTAACCTTATTTATCCTGTGGTTATAATTTTTTTTATTATGTGATTAATGTCTTATAAATTATTTGTTTTTAATATAGTTATGCTTATTGATTCTTATTATTATTTAGAAAGCTAAAAGTTAAATAATTAATAAATATTTTTTGTGATAAGAATGTATAATTCGTCATTTAGGTTAAATAATATTATTAATGGTTAATAACAGTTGTTTGTTTGTTATTTTTTTGCATGTCAGTGGAGGCGGGAATATCGGGAATTGATTGGGCTGGAATAATATTCTTTTTTGATTTATCTCGTAATATATGAAAATAAAGGGATGGATTAAAAATGATATACGCGCGGTTTCGGCTGGGGGATAAGCGATTTTGATGGTGAGAAATAACGGAAAAACGGCGTCGATACGATTTGGTGATGCAAAACGTTTACGAAGATGTAAACGTTTTGCTGGAGAGGAATTAATCGACTTTTGCCGCCTGATGGCGGTATGTATCCAGCCATTCGCTGATGCGCTGTTGCTGCGGTTCATTTAACCACATACCCAATTTGGTACGGCGCCAGATCACATCGTCCAGTGCGACAGCCCACTCTTTGTCCACCAGATAGCGCAATTCCGCTTCATACAAATCATGACCAAAATGTTCGCCCAGGTCGCTGAGCCCCTTGCTATTCGCCAGAATCAACTCGCTGTGCGACCCGTATGTCCGGCTGTAGCGGCGGGCCAGCGCTTCCGGCAGATTAAAGCGGCGGCGCAGGGCGGCCGTATATTCATCACGCGAGCCGGCGATATCGCCGCCGGGCAGCACGGCGTCTTTGGTCCAGGCTTTGCCCGCCTGAGGATAGTATTTTTCTAATTTATCCAGCGCATGCTCCGCCAGCTTGCGATAGGTGGTCAGCTTGCCGCCGAATACGGATAACAGCGGTGCCTGACCCTGTTCATCGCTAACCGGCAGCGTGTAATCGCGGGTGATGGCTTGCGGAGAATCTGATTCATCATCGCACAGCGGACGCACGCCGGAATAGGTCCAGACAATATCCTGACGGCTGAGCGGTTGTTTGAAGTGATCGTTATAGACGTCCAACAGGTAGTCGATTTCGCCCTCATCGATTTTTACCTGATGGGGATCGCCGTGATATTCCACATCGGTGGTGCCGATGATGGAAAACTCATCCTGCCAGGGGATCACAAAGACAATGCGATGATCTTTATTCTGTAGAATGTAGGCCTGCGGCTGATCGTGGACTTTAGGGACGACAATATGGCTGCCTTTGATCAGACGGATGCCATAGGGGGATTTTAGCTGTAAGCCGTCATCAAAAAATTGCCTTACCCACGGGCCGGTGGCGTTGACCAGACCTTTGGCGCGCCAGGTGAGCGTTTCCCCGCTGAGTGAGTCGACGGCTTCAACCACCCACACTCCTTGTTCGCGGCGGGCGCTGACGACCCTGGCGCGGGTACGCACTTCGCCGCCGTGCTTAGCGGCTTCCTGCGCATTCAGCACCACCAAACGCGCATCATCCACCCAGCAGTCAGAATACTCGAAACCCTGGGTTAATTCCGGCTTCAATACCGAGCCTGCGCCGAATTTCACGCTTTTGCTGGCCGGCAGGCTGACGCGTTTGCCAATGTGGTCGTACATAAACAAACCGATACGGATCATCCACGCCGGGCGTAGATGCGGCTGATGCGGCAAGCGAAAGCGCATGGGGAAAATGATATGAGGCGCCATTTTCAGCAGGGTTTCACGTTCGGAGAGCGCTTCGCTGACCAAACGAAACTCATAATGTTCCAGATAGCGTAAACCGCCATGAATCAATTTAGAACTGGCGGAGGAAGTGGCGCAGGCCAGATCCTGCGCTTCCAGTAGCAGGACGGATAATCCACGCCCTGCGGCATCGGCGGCGATGCCGGCGCCGTTGATGCCGCCGCCGATCACAATCAGATCTTTGGTTTCCACGTTGTTCCTCCACCGTAAAATTAAATGTTCGTTTTCGAGCATTATAATAATCGTAAACAAACAAAGTAGCCAATAGTTAACCAAATAAAAACATTTATGCGTGATGAAGGTAACAATTTGACGATAGTTGTCACATTAAAAAAAGTGGGTATTAAAGGCGAAAAGAAAGGCGAGGGCAAAGTAACGGCGAATAATGCGCCGTCAATTTGCCTGCGGACGTCGTTTTTTCGGCGAGCGACCCAAAACTGTCATGTCAGCGAATTTGATACGCAGGCGTCCCCTTCCGTGGGGCTTTTTTCCCAGGACAGTCAAAAATACGCCGATTCTGATCGGCGCCGGACGGGGTTTATAAGCTTACCGCTGTCCGTAATAGGCATTGGGGCCGTGCTTACGGTGAAAGTGTTTATTCATCAGATAGCCGTCGATCGGGCGTAGCCGTGGGTTAATGGAACAGGCAATCCACGCTATTTTCGCCACTTCCTCCATCACCACCGCATTGTGGACCGCTTCATCCGCATCCTTGCCCCAGCAGAAAGGCCCATGCTGGTAAACGATAATGCCGGGAGTGTGCCGCGGATTGCCGTCGCCGATTGTTTGAGCAATCACGATACCGGTATTTTTTTCATATTCCGCTTCAACCTCCTGCGAGGTTAACGGACGGGTACAGGGAATATCGCCATAAAAATAGTCGGCGTGGGTGGTGCCCAGCGCCGGGATCGCCAGCCCGGCCTGCGCCCAGGCGGTTGCATGGGTGGAATGGGTATGGACGATGCCGCCGATTTGCGGATAGCGGCGATACAGTTCCAGATGCGTGGCGGTATCGGAGGAGGGGCGATATTTTCCTTCCACCACCTTGCCCTGCATATCCACCACCACCATGTCGTCTGCCTGCATGACCTCGTAAGCCACCCCGCTGGGTTTGATCACCATGAACTGCCGCTGCTTGTCTATCGCGCTGACATTGCCCCAGGTGTAGGTCACCAGACCGTGGCGCGGCAACGCCATGTTCGCCGCAAAAACCTGCTGTTTTAACTGTTGCATCATGCGACTTCCTCCACCAGCAAGCCGGCGCGGCTCATCTGTTGCTTGACCCAGTCACGCGCGGCGATAACTTCTTTAACCGGGTCGGAAGCGGTTTCACTCCACATTTCGATCAGATAAGGACCGCAGTAGCCGCTTTCGCGCAGCGTGGTAAAGCAGCGGGTAAAATCAACCACGCCGCTTCCGAACGGCACATTTTTGAACACGCCCGGTCGGGTATCTTTAACATGCACGGCGACGATGTGGCCTTTCCCTGCCTTCAGTTCCATCTGTACGTCGTTATCCCATGCCGACAGGTTGCCGATATCAGGATAAAGCTGGAACCACGGATTATTCAGATAGTTGGCATAGCCCAGCGCTTTACTGATGGAGTTCATTAGCGGATAGTCCATAATCTCCATCGCCAGCGTGACCTGCGCCCGGCTGGCCATTTCCACCGCCAGTTGCAGCCCGTTGCGAAAACGCTCGCGGGTCAGATCGTTGGCTTGCTGATAATAAACGTCATAACCGGCGAGTTGAATAACCCGGATACCGACATCCTGCGCCAGACGAATGGCCTTGAACATGATTTCCAGTCCGCGATCGCGGATCGCGTCATTTTCCGAGCCTAAAGGAAAGCGCCGATGGGCGCTCAGGCACATGGACGGAACGCGAATGCCGCTCACCGAAATCGCGTTGACCAGATCCAGGCGTTGCTCACGACGCCAGTCAAGCCGGGCCAGTCTGTCGTCGCTTTCATCCACCGACATTTCAACGAAGTCGAAGCCCAGCTCTTTCGCCAGTTGCAGCCGCGCCAGCCAGCTTTCGCCCGGCGGCAGCGCTTTTTCATAAATGCCGAGGGGGACGGTTTTCGTGAGCATGAGATCACCTTATCCCCAGAGCTGGGCGATGCTGTGTTTGAATTGACGAGCGGCGTCTACCGGATCCGCCGCATCACGGATGCTGCGGCCGGCGATAAACACATGAATGGGGATCCCCTTGAACAGCGGCAGGTCCGCCAGCGCCAAGCCGCCGGTGACGGTGACCTTAAAGCCCATGTCGGCCAGACGTCTGATGGCGCTGATATCCGCGTCGCTCCAGGCGATGCCCGCGGCCTGCGCATCCCTGCTGCGGTGATATACCACCTGCCGGATGCCGATATCGCGCCAGGCTTGCGCCTGTTCCCAGGTCCAGAACCCGGTCAGTTCGATCTGGACATCCCCGTTGAATTCGCGCGCCACTTCCAGCGCGCCGGCCGCCGTGTTGATGTCCGCGCAACAAATGACGGTGACCCAGTCTGCGTCGGCGGCAAAGCACATGCGCGACAGAATTTTTCCGGCGTCGGCGATTTTTGCGTCCGCCAGCACGATTTTATGCGGGTAAAGGGCTTTCAGATCGCGCACTGCGCGCACGCCCTCGCCGACGCACAGGATGGTACCCACTTCAATAATATCCACTTCTTCGGCAATCAGTCTGGTGGTGCGGTAAGCATCCGCCAGCGTTTGGTTATCCAGCGCAACTTGCAATAGGGGTAAATGAGACATCGCTAAACTCCTTAATCAGCATGCCGCGGCGGCGGCGTGGTCAATCAAATTCAGGACATCCTGCTCGCTGCGGCAGGCGCGGAGACGGTCAAAGTTGGCTTCATCTTCAAACAAATTCACGATTTGCATGATGCCCACTTCCTGATGGGTATGGGCGTCGACCGCCGCCATAGTGATCAAAATGTCGACCGGATCGTTATCGGCATGATTAAAGGGCAGCGGCGTTTTCAGGGTGACCAGTGCAAACCCGGTTTTCTTGACGCCCTCTTCCGGTCGGCCATGGGGCATGGCAAGGCCGGGTGCGATAACGAAATAAGGGCCGAATTGCTTTACGCCGTCCAGAATGGCCTGGTAGTAGCGCGGCTCGACGACATCGGCGGCGACCAGCAGATCGACGCCGATTTTCACCGCGTCCTGCCAGGTGCTGGCCTCGGCTTGCAGGCGTATGGAATGGTTTTCCGCCAGAGAATCACGTAGCTTCATCATCGTTCCTTATTGCTTTAAGTCCGCAGGAAAGTGCGCTTTGATGACGTCCATCAGCTTTGGCCCAAACTCGGCGGCGGAAAGCATATTGCGTACGCCGAGCACATATTTATTGCCGCTGACCGTGATTTCATCGGCGACATGCGTGGAAGCCACGATGATGTCCGCGCCGCTCAGTTCCGCTTTATATTCGCCTACGGCGCAGCTGTTTACGGTGTGGTCGACACCCTGCTGCGTTAGAAATTGGTCCACTTTCATTTTCATGATCATTGAGCTGCCTTGCCCACAACCACATACGGCCAGAATTCGTACTGTCATAATGATTTCTCCATGGACTCGGTGAGTTTCTTTTCAGCGTCTTCTTCCGCCCGTAATGTCCGGCTGGCAAAGACCATATAAATTAAGGCAATTACGATAACGACGCTCATGAACCACAGGCCAAGCGTCAATCCCTGCATTAACGGCGGCGCCAGAATCGACCAGTCCGCCATACCCATCCAGGCGCTGAGACCGGTCAGTTTTACCGCCCAGACGCAGCCGAATATTTCAATCATGCCCATCACCAGACAGATCTTCAGCGCCGCCCGCCAGCCGCCAAAGTGATTGGCGAAGACGCCGATGGTCGCGTTAGAGAAGAACATGGGAATAAAGCCGGGAATGATCATGATGGGGGAGCCGATAGCGATCAGAATGCCGATGGCGATTAACTGACCGATGGTACCCCACATGAATCCCCAGACCACGGCATTGGGGGCGAAGCTATAAATAGCCGCGCAGTCGATAGCCAGCACGGCGCCGGGAATCAACCGCTGGGAGATGCCGTTAAACGCTTCGGATAATTCGGCGACGAACATCCGCACGCCCTGCACGATGATGAAGATGGCGACGGCAAACTGAAAACCGGTTTGCAGGATATAAATGCTCCAGTGTGTTTTCCCCGCCATTTGCTGCACGACGTCCAGACCAAAGGAGAGCAGGATCGCGCCGAAGAATACCGTCATGACGATCGCGGTGGAGACAATATTGTCGTGGAAGATATTCAGCCAGCCCGGAAGTTTCAGGCTTTCCACGCTCTCTTCCTTTTTCCCCAGATAGGGGGCCAGCTTGTAAGCCAGCCAGGACGCAAACTGTTGCTGGTGTCCGATGGAGAAACCGCAGCCATCCGTCACCGCCTGCGTCGGTTTATACATCATGTTCGCCGTAATCCCCCAGTAGAGGGAAACCAGTACGGCGCTACAGATGATGGTGGTCCACATCGGGTAGCCGAGAATATAGAAGAATACGGCGAGCAGCCCCGCCTGCTGGAACATGATGTGGCCGGTAAGCATGATGGTGCGGATGCCGGTGAGCCGGCGCAGCAGGACGTAAACGATATTCAGCGCCAGCGCCAGCAATACCGCATAACCGACCCAGCTATAGGCTTCGCCCATGCGTTCGATGGTCGCCATCATGGAGGCGTAGGTATCCGATATGGCGCCGCTGATGCCATATACGTCGGACATTTTCGCCACGACGGGTTTGAACGTGCCGGTCAGAATGCCGGAGCCTGCCTGTAACAGCATAAAGCCAATGATCGTTTTGATCGTGCCTTTAATGATGACGGTGGCGCTTTTGCGCAGCAGCAGATAACCGAGGAACGTCACAATCCCCAGCAGCAGCGGGGCATTCGTCATGACCTGATTAAAGAAAATCGTAAAGATATTATAGAGGGTTTCCATAAGCACTCCGTTCGGCCTTTGGTCATCCTGTTGGGCGCCGTATTCGAATTGCGCCGGCGCGGCAGGTATTTTTTGTAGGGCCAGAACACTCTAACAATCATTAATAATCACAAAAAGGCGTTTATTGATTATTTGTGATTGGCTTCGCAAATATCGTTTATGATGACGAGGGTATTCATATAAAAAAGCGAAGTAATATTTTTTGTCGTTACTTTTCATGTAATTAATCATTTTTAAATCGATGTTTCTCATTTGCCGTAAAATAGCGCGATGAAAATCCGCCGCCCTTGTTTGTGAAATAGTCGATTGTCACCATCAAAAAACGGTGATAAATTCTCAAAATAAAATCATTAGTTTTCACCAAGTGATCATTTACTGGTTTTTTTATTCAATCCTACGCCAAACCGATCGATGATGAGGTTCACACTATGAGTAAAATCGAGAGCATTACCCGTGAGTCATGGATTCTCAGTACCTTCCCGGAATGGGGAACCTGGCTGAATGAAGAGATAGAACAGGAACAGGTGGCGCCGGGAACGTTTTCCATGTGGTGGCTCGGTTGCACCGGCATCTGGCTGAAGTCGGAAGAGGGAGCGAATATTTGTGTGGATTTCTGGTGCGGCACGGGCAAACAGAGCCACGGTAATCCGCTGATGAAGTCAGGTCACCAGATGCAGCGTATGGCCGGCGTGAAAAAATTACAGCCCAATTTGCGCACCACGCCGTTTGTTCTTGATCCTTTCGCCATTCGCCAAATCGATGCGGTACTGGCGACGCACGACCATAACGACCATATCGATGTGAACGTGGCCGCCGCCGTGATGAAAAACTGCGACGCCAACGTCCCCTTTATCGGCCCGGAAAGCTGCGTCAATCTGTGGATCGGCTGGGGCGTGCCGCGTGAACGCTGCATCGTGGTGAAACCGGGCGATGTGATTACGATTAAAGATGTTGAAATTCATGCGCTCGACGCATTTGATCGCACCGCGTTGATTACGCTTCCGGTCGATGAAAAAGCCGCCGGCGTGCTGCCTGACGGCATGGATAAACGGGCGGTGAACTACCTGTTCAAAACCCCGGGCGGCAATCTTTACCACAGCGGGGATTCCCATTATTCAAACTATTACGCCAAACACGGGAACGAGCATCGGATCGATGTCGCGCTTGGCTCCTATGGCGAGAACCCGCGCGGCATCACCGATAAAATGACCAGTTCCGATATGTTGCGCATGGCCGAGGCGTTGAATGCCAAAGTCGTCATTCCGTTCCATCATGATATCTGGTCCAACTTTCAAGCCGATCCGCAGGAAATCCGCGTGTTGTGGGAAATGAAGAAAGATCGCCTGAAGTATGATTTCAAGCCCTTTATCTGGCAGGTCGGCGGCAAATTCACCTGGCCTCAGGATAAAGATAATCTGGAGTATCACTACCCGCGCGGATTTGATGACTGCTTTACCCTGGAGCCGGATTTACCGTTTAAATCTTTCCTGTAAAAGCACTGGATGCGTGGTTCGTGGGCGGCGTGGTCCGCCCGTTGTACCCCTCGTTTGTCCTTCGTATCGTTATCCGTAGACGCTATCCCGTGCGTACTTTTGACAAGTTATGATTCAAATTACCGAAAGCGCTCATTATAATCGGTGGTCAGAATCCATTTAGCGGGGCCAGTATGACCGAATCTCAGCGCCATAACGCCATCCTTGATTTCTTGCAGCGACAAAGGCAACTGACCGTTGCCGACCTGATTGAGCGCTTTGATGTTTCACCCGCCACCGCCCGGCGTGATATCAATAAGCTTGACGAGTCGGGGAAGCTGCGGAAAGTTCGCAACGGCGCCGAAGCCGTCAATGTTCCGCGCCCGGCCTGGACGCCGCTCAATATTTATCAGGCGCACAATCTGGATGAGAAAATGCGTATCGCCAAAGCGGCGGCGCAGTTGTGTCGTCCGGGCGAGAGCGTGGTGATTAACTGCGGCTCGACGGCTTTTCTGCTGGGGCAGGAGATCTGCGGCAAAGACGTTCAGGTGATCACCAACTACCTTCCATTGGCGAATTACCTGATTGAACAAGAGCACGACAGCGTCGTCATCATGGGCGGGCAGTACAATAAAAGCCAGTCCATTACCCTGGCTCCGCAGGAAGGGGACGCCAGTCTTTATGCCGGACACTGGATGTTTACCAGCGGCAAGGGGCTGACGGTGGAAGGGTTGTATAAAACCGATATGCTGACCGCGATGGCGGAGCAAAAGATGCTTAACTATGTCGGCAAGCTGGCGGTGGTGGTGGACAGCAGCAAGATCGGCGAACGCGCCGGCATGCTGTTCAGCCGGGTGGAGCAGATCGACGTGGTGATTACCGGCAAACAGGCTAATGCGCAGATAGTGGCGCAGCTTCGCGAACTGAACGTGGAAGTGATATTGGTTTAAGAGGATTTTGTTATAACCCTATGGTTTGCCGGGTTTCATGCGATGTTTCACGGGTTACAATGATACCCTGTTCGTAGGTGCCTGGTGACTAATCAAGGTTATAACGCTTAATGGAACAATTTGTAGCGATTGATATTGAAAATGCGTATTCCCGCTGGCGACAGGGGGAGATTATCGTCGATATTCGCGATCCGCAGAGCTTTGCCGCCGCGCATGTACCCGGCGCGATACATCTGAGTAATGAAACCCTGTCTGAATTTGTGCGTGAGGCCGACTTTACCTCGCCGGTAATGGTCATTTGCTATCACGGCATCAGCAGTCGCAGCGCGGCGCAGTATTTGCTCAGCCTGGGCTTCGACGTGGTTTGCAGCGTTGACGGCGGTTTTGAAGCCTGGCAACAGCGCTACCCGCAGAGTGTTCAGTCACAGATTTAAGATTGTGGCTGTTGAGCCGTTAGCGTGATTATTCGCGCTAACGGTTGATTCCCGTGATGCACGTCGACTAAAGGTCTGGATAATACCTCTCTCCTTGCTATATTTCCTGAGTTAACGTGAATATGACGATACTGATGAATACTTTCGAAATGGAAAAAACGTGCGAGAGCGGCTTCCTGACGCTATGCACTAAAAGATTTCGAACAGGCTCTTAATCATTACGGTAGCATCTGAAGCTAGGAGGGTTACAGTGAAGAAAATCACGGATGATGTTACTCGTCCCTTTGGCTATAACTTTTTTTCCGGCATTTGCCATAGGGTGCGAATTTTCTTTAGCCCTCGCGGGCGTATGTTATTTGCAATACTGTCATCAATATTACTTTACATGATATTAACACCGCCCTTTTTCGATTTTTTTTGGAAAATTTCGGATTCAGCAGAAATACATTATTCAACAGGTCAATTGATGATTAACAACAAGGGAAAAAATGCGCCGCAAATAGGCGTGTTGCCAGAGAAAAAAAGACGAGTGGAGTATTTTTATTGTTTCTTTGGCTGTGGAATAAAAAAAGAATTGTTAACCTCATGGGTTGGGAAGTCGGCAGAAATCGGTTGGGTAGAAGAACCGGTGTATCACTTTCTATCCAGAAAAAGGCTGGTCACTCTAAAGGTAGAAGGCGTGGAGCAGATCAGCTTTGACAAAGGGAAGGCGTTATTCGAACGTGATAAAATGAGTCTGCCCTATTTGCTTTTTTTCTGTGCATCATTTTTTTCGATATTTATTCTTTTTGCCAAAGAGCATGTCAGGAAGTCGAAAAAGAGAGAATAACACCTTAGCGCTTGCAATAAGACAGCACCATGCAAACTGGGGCCATTAACATTCGTACTACCAGATAGGGAGTGAATTGGATGAGATCGGAGTAAGCCTGCTGGCGCGGCACAGAGGCAATGACCGGGTGGCGCTGGCCGAACATAGAAGGTGTACAGCAAGACCTAGAATAGGGCAAACCACAAATACAAAGTCTGCTGTGCGATAGCTGCTATACCAGTCATAATACGCTATGTACCGAATGGCAAGTATATCAATCGGATTGACCTTTCTGCTTGCAAAAGCAGGTAGCAGACAAATCGAAAACTGCCGTATCGCATCTTGAGATGTTTTGTTCACAAGCGTTCTTCTCAACGGAATAATATGCAGCGATCCCATCACATGGTCTTACCAATTTCAGGCTTCAAAGGTCAAAACTCAGTACTGGGAACTGGTATCAACGGGTGGCAAAGGAGCTAAGTCTCTGTCAGGTTGGGATATCAAAGGTGATAAGTAAGCCTGATCAACGCTGTTTGGTCTCCAAAGAACCGGGGGCGATTCATCTCCCGGAAGCCTGTCAGCCAAAACGAATTTTTATTACTATGTTGAGCAATCAACTTACTCTATGGTTTGCAACAAGATTATGATTCGAGTTATAGCCCTATCCAATCTACGTCTGGCCCAGGCGTTTGTTGATTACATGCAGACGCAGAATATCAGTCTGGAAATACGTGTGACGGGACAAGAGGCCGAGCTGTGGCTGGCGGATGAGGCGCAACTGGCGAAAGTGCGGCAGGCGCTGGATGTTTTTCTGCAAGATCCGCTCAACCCACGCTATCAGGCGGCAAGCTGGTCGACGGGATCGACCAATGCTGGTATCCAATATAAATCCTTTTCTTATCTGCAAACGTTGCAGCAGCACGCCGGGCCGTTGACGTTATTGATGATCGTCGCCGCTATCATGGTTTTCCTGCTGATGCAGGCTTTGGGTTATGAGCCGGTGATGGCGTGGCTGTCCTATCCGGATACCGGACAGGAACTACAGCTGTGGCGCTGGTTCAGCCACGCGTTGCTGCATTTTTCCGTCTTGCACATCCTGTTTAATCTGATGTGGTGGTGGTATCTGGGGGGGCCGGTGGAGAAAGTGCTGGGTACCCGGAAACTACTCATGATTACGCTGATATCCTCGGTGGCGAGCGGCTGGGCGCAATCCTGGTTTAGCGGTATCTACTTCGGCGGGTTGTCCGGCGTGGTGTATGCGCTGATGGGATACGTGTGGCTGCGGGGAGAAAGGGAGCCGGACGGACGTTTATTTATGCCGCGGGGTATGATGATTTTCGCGCTGCTGTGGCTGATAGCCGGATATTTCGATATTTTAGGCATGTCGATAGCCAATGCCGCGCACGTGGCGGGATTAGTCGTTGGGTTATTGATGGCCTTTTGGGATACCTATAATAAAACCGTCCGCCGGTAAATCCGGAATGCTTAGGGGATGAACGTGAAGCAAACACAACGTCATGAAGCCATCATTGAACTGGTGCGTCGTCAGGGGTATGTCAGCACGGAAGAGTTGGTCGAGCATTTTGCGGTGAGCCCGCAAACGATTCGTCGCGATCTGAATGATTTGGCCGCACAGAATAAAATCCACCGCCACCATGGCGGCGCGGCGTTGCCTTCAAGTTCGGTTAATACCGCCTATAATGACCGTAAGATGATGTGGTCTGAAGAGAAGGCGCGTATTGCCCGCCAGGTCGCCAGTCAGATCCCGGATGGCGCGACGCTGTTTATTGATATCGGCACCACGCCGGAAGCGGTCGCCCATGCGCTGATGCAGCACAAAAAACTGCGGGTGGTGACCAATAACCTGAACGTGGCGACGTTGCTGACGGCCAAAGAGGACTTTCGTTTAATCCTTGCCGGCGGCGAAGTCCGTAGCCGGGACGGCGGCATTATGGGTGAAGCCACGCTGGATTTTATCTCTCAGTTTCGTCTGGATTTCGGTATTTTGGGGATCAGCGGCATTGACATGGACGGCTCATTGCTGGAGTTTGACTACCATGAAGTACGCACCAAACGGGCGATCATTGAAAATTCTCGTTGTGTCATGTTAGTGACGGATCATTCTAAATTTGGTCGCAACGCCATGGTGAACCTGGGCAACATGGATTTGATCGACTATCTTTTCACCGATCAACTACCGCCACCTAGCGTACTGAAAATCATTGAACAATATAAGGTGCAGTTGGAGTTGTGCTAATCCAGGCGTGCCTTTTCCGTGGCGGACTATAGGGGAGAGGCACCATGTCGCAGTTTGCGTTTAACCCATCACAGTTTGCGGCGGCATTACTTCGCCAACAGCAGTATCTCGGTATTTCTTCTTTGAGTCTGATGACGCCGGCGCAGCGCTGGCGCGCCGTCAGCGCCGCGTTGGCCGAACAACTGGCGGCTCACCCCCTGTTTACCGCTCCGCCGCATGACTCGCCGGGTCAGCCGGTACGGCGTCATGTCAACTATCTGTCGATGGAGTTCCTACCCGGTCGCCTGACGGGCAATAACCTGTTGAATCTGGGATGGTATGACGATGTCGCCGCCGTGCTGGCGGCGCAACGGATCGACCTGAGCGACGTGCTGGAGCAGGAAACCGATCCCGGTTTGGGCAATGGCGGGTTGGGGCGGCTGGCCTCCTGCTTTCTGGATTCGATGGCGACGGTCGGGCAGCCGGCAATCGGCTATGGTCTTAACTATCAGTATGGTCTGTTTCGCCAGCATTTTGCGCAGGGGCAACAGCAGGAAACCCCCGATGACTGGGGACGCGAGGATTATCCGTGGCGCTTTCCGCGCCCGGAGCTGGCGGTGGACGTCGGTTTCGGCGGTAGTCTGCAATCGCAGGATGACGGCGGCGAGCGATGGCTGCCGGCCTTCTACCTGCGCGGCGAAGCCAGCGATTTACCGGTGATGGGATATCGCAACGGCTTCACCCAGCCGCTGCGGCTCTGGCGGGCAACCCACCGCCATCCGTTCGACCTGACGCTGTTCAATGCCGGGCGTTATCTTCAGGCTGAACAGGCCGGTATTGCGGCGGCCAGTCTGACCAAGGTGCTGTATCCGAACGATAATCACGCGGCGGGCAGGCGTCTGCGGCTGATGCAGCAATATTTCCAGTGCGCCTGTTCGGTGGCCGATATTCTGCGCCGACATCAGCAGGCCGGGCGGAAGGTGTCGCAACTGCCCGATTACGAAGTCATTCAGCTTAACGATACGCATCCGACGCTGGCGATCCCGGAGCTAATGAGGCTGCTGTTGGACGAGCACCACATGGATTGGGATGAAGCCTGGTCGATAACGGGCCGCACTTTCGCCTATACCAACCATACGTTGATGCCGGAAGCGCTGGAGCGCTGGGACGAACGGTTATTTGCTCGGCTGCTGCCGCGCCATCTTGCCATCATCAGGCAAATCGATGCGCAATTTCACGTTCAGGTGGAACGGCAGTGGCCCGGCGACCGCCGGATATGGGCGAAACTGGCGGTGCGTCATCAGCGGCAAATCCGCATGGCCAACCTGTGCGTGGTGAGCTGCTTTGCGGTAAACGGCGTGGCGGCGCTGCATTCGGAACTGGTGGTGAAAGACCTGTTCCCGGAATATCATCGCCTGTGGCCGAACAAATTTCACAATGTGACCAACGGTATCACGCCGCGCCGCTGGTTGAAGCAATGTAATCCTGCGTTGTCCGCGTTGCTTGACGACTCGCTGGATACGGAGTGGGTGAACAATTTACCCGCTTTACAGGGGTTGGAGCCTTATGCGGACGACGCCGGGTTTCGCGAACGTTACCGGCAGATAAAATACGGCAATAAGGTTCGACTGGCGGCCCGTTTGCAACAAGATTATGGGGTAACGCTCGACCCGCAAGCGCTGTTTGACGTGCAGATCAAGCGGCTGCATGAATATAAGCGCCAGCATTTGAATCTGCTGCATATTCTTTATCTTTATCGACAATTGCGTGATAACCCGCATCTGGATATAGTGCCGCGCGTCTTTCTGTTTGGGGCGAAGGCTGCGCCGGGCTATGTACTGGCGAAAAACATCATTTACGCCATTAACCAGGTAGCGGAAAAGATTAATCGGGACAGCCGCTGCAACGATCGCCTTAAGGTGGTATTCCTTCCCGATTACCGCGTATCGCTGGCCGAGTTGATGATCCCGGCCGCTGATGTTTCCGAGCAAATCTCCACGGCGGGCAAAGAGGCTTCCGGCACCGGCAATATGAAGCTGGCGCTGAATGGGGCGCTGACGGTGGGAACGCTGGATGGGGCCAATGTCGAGATGGCCCAACAGGTCGGCGCGGAAAATCTGTTCATTTTCGGCCATACGGTCGAACAGGTCAAAGCACTACAGGCGCAGGGATACCGCCCGTCTGACTATATCGCCGAAACCCCTTTACTGGGGGAAATACTGGATGAGCTGGGCAGCGGCGCATTTAGTCAAGGGGATAAGCAAGCGTTTGCGCCCTTGTTGGACAGCTTGCTGGAGGGCGGCGATCCCTATCTGCTTATGGCTGATTTTACGCCCTATTGTCAGGTGCAGCAGCGCGTGGATGCGACGTATCGTGAACCGGAAGAATGGACTCGCCGTTGTGTACTCAATACAGCCAGGATGGGAATGTTCAGCTCGGATCGGGCGATTCATGATTACCAGAAACGTATTTGGCAGATGCGTTGTTAAGGAAAAGCAAGATGGCATTCAAGGCGGGCAATTCGGCAATTCAATCGGTGGGTATTGCAGAAAGATACACGGATGCTTATGGCGAAGAACACGTTGTTGACGCGTCGATTCGAAACCGATTGCTGGCGATGATGGATCTCGCCGACAGCGGCAGTGCGCCGTTGCCGCCGGTAAGCGTTTTTCTTCAGGGGCAGGATGCCGTCATCGGATTGGCCGGCAACGGGGAATTTCACTGGACGCTGATGTATGAAAACGGCGGCCAGGTTCAAGGAGAAGTAACCGGCGGCACGCGCCTGACTCTCCCGGCCAAACTGCCTTTGGGCTATCACCACCTCACGCTAACGCAAGACCAACAGCGCTGGAATTGTCGAATCATCATCGCCCCTCATCGTTGTTACGAACCGGAAGCGCTGCTACAGGGCAAGCGCTGGTGGGGCGTGACCGTGCAGCTTTATACCCTGCGGTCGCAGAATAACTGGGGCGTGGGCGATTTCGGCGATTTGCGCCGGTTGGTGGAAGAGGTCGCCCGGCGCGGCGCGGCGTTTGTCGGTCTGAACCCGCTTCACTCGCTGTATCCGGCGGTTCCCGCAGCGGCAAGCCCATACAGCCCTTCTTCCCGTCATTGGCTGAATATTATTTATATCGACGTCAATCGGGTGGACGATTTTCAGCAGAGCCCGGAGGCGCAGCTCTGGTGGTTGCAGGATGACACGCAACAGACGGTGGCGGCCCTGCGCGCCGAGCGTTGGGTCGATTATGAACCGGTCATCACGCTCAAGCTGCACGCATTACGCCTGGCTTTTCGCTATTTTAATACCCGCAGCGTGCTGGATCCGCGCATCAGCGCTTTTCGCCAGTTTACGGTCAACGGCGGACAGAGTTTGCAGTTGCAGGCGACGTTCGATGCGCTACAGGCTCATTTGAAGCGTCGGGGCGAAAATTATACCGATTGGCTACAGTGGCCGGCCTGCTATCATGATGTTCACGGCGAGACCGTTAAATCGTTTCGCCATGAGCACGCCGATGAGATTACGTTTTATTGCTGGCTGCAATGGGTGGCGTATGAACAATTGGCGGAGTGTTTTGCGCACAGTAAGCAATTGGGCCTGCCTATCGGGCTGTATCGCGATTTAGCGGTCGGCGTTGCCCTGGGCGGCGCCGAGACCTGGGATGAACGGCAGCTATATTGTCTGGATGCCGCTATCGGCGCGCCGCCGGATCCGCTGGGGCCGCAGGGGCAAAACTGGCAGCTCCCTCCCATGAATCCCAATATGATGCAGCAACGGGGTTATCAGCCCTTCATTGATGTGCTGCGCAGTAATATGGCGAACTGCGGCGCGCTGCGCATCGACCATGTGATGGCATTAATGCGCTTGTGGTGGATACCAAAGGCGGAACCGGCCGCTAACGGCGCCTATGTGCATTACCCGCTGGACGACCTGTTGGCGATACTGGCGCTCGAAAGCCAGCGGCACCGCTGCCTGGTGATCGGTGAGGATTTGGGTACGGTGCCGCCGGAGATCGTCGACAAGCTGCATGATTTTGGTATTTATTCCTATAAAGTATTGTTCTTTGAACACGATGAAAAATACCGCTTCCGTTCGCCCGACACCTATCCTCGCCAGGCTTTGGCGACCATTACCACTCACGATCTCCCCACGCTGCGTGGTTATTGGCAGGCGGTGGATTTATCGTTGGGCAGGGATTTGGGGTTATATCCGAGCGCTGCGGTGTGGCAACAACAGCTTTATCTGCGCGAAAAATCGAAACAGGGACTACTGAATGCCCTGCACCAACACGGACTGTTGCCGCAAAGGGTGGGGCGTAATTCATCGCTGACGACCATGGGTGCGCCGCTTAACCGGGGCGTTCAGCGTTACATGGCGGACAGCGCCAGCGCCCTGGTGGGATTTCAACTGGAAGACTGGCTGGATATGTCCGCCCCGGTGAACGTGCCGGGAACCCATCGGGAATATCCGAACTGGCGGCGCAAACTGAGCCGTACGCTGGAATCGATCTTTGCCGATCGCTATCTGGAACGTTTGATTCGCGACATCGATCTGCGGCGCGGCGCGCCGGTCAAATAGCCTGTACTCCCCTGATGATTATGCCTGGCTCAGGTATTGAGCCGGGCATGATCTTCAGTGAAAACGCGGTTTGTAGCCGATATTGAACGCCCATACTTCGCGATGCGACGGATGGCGGCGTAACGGGCGGAATGAAATAAAAAGTTACGTTTGATTGCATGCGTTACATGGCGCATCATTTTCATAAGGAATATGTTTTACCTGATAAGAATAATGGGGGTGAAACGGGGTAATAATTATGTCATATCATAGTTGTCCGAAATGCGGAAGATTGGTTACGCTTCAACAATCTACCTGTCCGCACTGTTTATCCGATCTGCGATATAAGAGAACCAATTTCACCAAGGAATGTATAAAATTCAGCGCCTTTATTTTATTGGCGTTGTCGTTAGTGATGGTTAAATATGATCATCATTTGTTTTCGTTTGATTCATTATTTATTGCGATTGTGTCAATTGCCGCTTTGATTGTTATCGCCATTTTAATTTTACAAGAAAAACGTCATGAAAATAGAAGGTAAAATAAAAAATATACAATACCGTTATTATCGAGTTTCGCATGCGATACGGCTGACGATGGCGTTCCTTTGCTGTTTGCTGATTTTCTCAAAGATCAAAACCATAGAAGATGTATCATGGATATTTATCACGCTGGTCGTGATAATGGGGCCGATGTCCTATAAAGGCAGTGTTTATCCGCGGGCCATCCAGCGTGTTCTGGGGACGCTGATAGGGATTTTTTTCAGTATCGCTTCCTTTTATATCGGCAAATATAATGCTTTTTTAGCGCTGATCCCCATCGCGATGGGCATATTCACCTGTGGTTATCTGGTGTTGAGTAAAGTACCTTATGCCGCGATTCTTATCGGGATTTCGCTATCGGTGGTGGTGACCGCCACGGAAGGGAATCTGGATATCGCCCTGTGGCGGATATCCGATATCTTTATCGGTTGTCTGATAGCGGTGATTTTTTCCAGTATATTTCCACATAAGGCGAGTATTCACTGGAATATTGAGTTATTCAAACTTATCTCGAATTTACATCTGCTTTATGCCGCCAATCTGTCGAGGAACATTTTCACTAAACTGGATTTGCGCCGCTTAAATATAAAAAACAAGAAGATTGTCGCGGATATTATCAAGCTGTCTGGCCCTGCGCAGAAAGAAACCAAGGTTGATAAATCAGTTTATGCCAGTGTTCAGGCGTGCATTCAGGATCTCACCTCCTATCTGGTATTAATAGAAATGGCCTATTGGGAGTGCGAGGTCAGTCATAAAATTATTAATAGAACCTCGTTGTCCGCGCAAGTCAATAACGCCATTCAGTACCGCTTCGTTATGCTGGAATCCTTTATTCGCGACAATATCAGAGATACGGAGGGAATGAAGAAATTCCATTATCGCGAATTTAAAGACGAGGTGATGCTTGAGCTGAAAAAAATCACCGGCAATCAGCCGGAAAATGCGCAACAACAGGATTTGGCGGTAGAAAATCAGATTTACGGCTACTTCTATTTAGGCATGAAAATTATCGATCGACTGGATACGCTGATTGAACTGCTGTATGCGATGAAAGACGAGTGCGAGAACAAACATTTTCATCTGATACCGCACAAAGGGCAATAGCGCGGCATTGAAGCGCCGGGCGTCAACCCGGCGACCGGGAACCGGCTCTCAATAACCGGAAAGCGCCGGATCAGTAGTAGGAGTGCTCGCCGCGCTGGTGCTCGGTGAGATCGCGCACGCCCTTCAACTCAGGGAATTTTTCCAGTAATTCTTTCTCAATCCCTTCTTTCAGCGTGTAGTCGACCATGGAACAACCGTTGCAACCCCCGCCGAATTGCAGAATCGCCAGTCCGTCATCGGTGATTTCCATCAGCGTAACGCGGCCGCCGTGGCCCGCCAGCTGTGGGTTGATCTGCGATTGCAGCACGTACTCCACGCGCTCGATCAACGGCGCGTCGTCGCTAACTTTACGCATTTTGGCGTTAGGCGCCTTCAGCGTCAGCTGGGAACCCAGTTGATCGGTAACGAAATCGATCTCGGCATCTTCCAGATACGGCGCACTGAGTTCGTCCACATAAGCTGAAATTTTTTCAAATTTCAGTTCAGTGTCACTGGCTTCAACCGCATCCGGAGGACAGTAGGACACGCCGCATTCCGCGTTGGGCGTGCCGGGATTGATGACAAAAACACGGATTTGCGTGCCTTCTTCCTGTTTCGCCAGCAATTTTACAAAGTGTTCCTGAGCAGCGTCGGTAATACGGATCATAATGTTAAACTCAATGTTGATCATACTTATCGGTTATAATACGCCCATCCTCCCGCCAACTACAAGGTTCGGCACAAACACCAGACCTGAACGCTCGCCGCTCCCTGAGCCAGCAATACCCGGCTGACTTCCGCCGCCGTACTGCCGGTCGTCACTACATCATCCAGCAACGCCACCTGTTCCCCCGTCAATATCGCATTACAGGCAAAAGCGCCCTGTAGGTTTTTCCGCCGTTCTCCGGCGCTAAGCTGTTGTTGAAGCCGGGTTTGGCGCAGGCGTTGCAGCGCCTGAGGCTCATAAGTACAGGCTAGCCAGCGCGCCAGCGGTCGGGCTAACAGTTCGGTCTGATTAAAACCGCGCGCCCAGTGACGCCGTTGGTGTAAAGGTACGGTCACCAGGCGATCCGGCCGCGACAGCGAAGACGGCGCCGGCAACGCGCGCTCACGGTAGCTCGTCAGCCAGCGCAATAAGAGCTGACGGGCCAGAACCGGCGCCAGTTCCGTTTTACCGTGAAACTTAAGCAGCTTCACCAACGTGTTCAGCGGCGGAATATAGTCGCTGACAAACGTCAGGCTTTGCCAGGGCGGCGGATTTTGCAGGCAGCGGCCGCACTGTCCGGCGGGATCGGCGCTCGGCAGACCGCAGCGCGGACAACATGGCGGCAGGGCCGGCAAATGACGCTGACAGAAAGAGCAAATCCCGTGTCGGCTGTGATAAAGGGGCAGGCGGCATAGCCAGCAGTGTGCCGCGATGGTTAACATAGGCGCTTCCCTGAGATAATTTTCCTTAAAGCAGGATGATAATTGATGAAATCGTTGTATTGGCAGACTGAAGGCGCAGGCAACTCGGATCTTGTGCTGCTGCACGGCTGGGGGCTGAATGCGCAGGTATGGCATTGCATTTCGCCGCGACTGGCGCCGCATTTTCGTCTGCATCTGGTGGATCTGCCCGGCTATGGCAGAAGCCGGGGATTCGGCGCGCTGTCGCTGGAGGAGATGGCGGCGACGCTGCTGGCTCAGGCGCCTGAACGCGCCATCTGGCTGGGCTGGTCGCTGGGCGGACTGGTCGCCAGCCGGGTTGCATTAAGCGCGCCTCAGCGGGTGAACGGGTTGATCACCGTCGCCTCCTCTCCCTGTTTTAGCGCCAGAGATGAGTGGCCCGGCATTAAATCGGAAGTGTTGCACGGATTCCAGCAGCAGCTCAGCGAAGACTTCCAGCGCACCGTCGAACGTTTTCTGGCGCTGCAAACGCTGGGGACGGCCAGCGCCCGGCAGGATGCCCGTTTGTTGAAGCGCGTGGTGCTGGAGCAGGCCATGCCGCCGGTCGAGGTGCTGAACGGGGGGCTGGAGATCCTGCGTCAGGCGGATCTGCGTCAACCGATGACGGCGCTGAGCGTGCCTTTACTGCGGATCTATGGCGCGCTGGATGGGCTGGTGCCGCGCCGGGTGGCCGGGTTGTTGGATCGGTTATGGCCGCGCTCCGCCTCGGTGGTGGTGCCGAAAGCCGCGCATGCGCCCTTTATTTCCCATCCTGACGAGATCGCCGACCAGATTCTGGCGTTTAGCCGGCGGCCGGACGTGGCCGGCGGATGTGAGCAGACGCGTTAAACGCTGTCAACGTTCATCAAACTGTAAAAAAAAGTAACTACGGTATGTCCTGCTAATATCCAATCCAAGGACATCACAATGAAAGCTCGTTGGTTACTGCCCTTACTGTTTGTTTCAGCATTGCCAGGAATGCTTCAGGCACAAGCCATTTACCCGATCGATCGCGCGACGATGCTGGCGGGTGGAAAATTCGATTTTAAGGTTGAGTTTGACGAAGTATTAAAGCCGGACGATATTCGTATCCTGATCAACGGCAAAGACTATCAGCAGGTATTCGGCAAGTCAGCCACCTTTGTCGAACGCGAAGATGGCGAGAACGCCTCCGCCGTTTGGGTGCGGGATGTGAATTTGCCCACGGCGGGTAAATACGTCGTGGAGGCGCAGGCCAAAGGGAAAAATGCTGAAGTGACGTGGGATGTCTATCAGACGCCCGACACGCGGAAAGCCAAGAATGTGATCCTGTTTATCGGCGACGGTCTGTCGGTGGCGCACCGCACCGGCGCCCGTCTGCTCTCCAAAGGCATTACCGAAGGGAAGGCCGACGGACGTCTGGCGATTGACGACCTGCAGTACATGGCGTTCGCCGGCACCTCCAGCACCGACTCCATCGCGGCGGACAGCGCCAATACCATGAGCGCCTATATGACCGGCCATAAATCCGGGGTGAATGCGCTGGGCGTTTACGTCAGCCGTAGCAAAAATTCGCTGGATCATCCGAAACAGGAAACGCTGGGCGAATTGATTACCCGTTCGACCAACATGTCCGTCGGCGTAGTCAGCGATGCCGAGATTGAAGACGCCACCCCGGCTGCCGTGGTGTCCCACACCCGTCGTCGCGCGGACAAAGCCGAAATCGTCGAAATGTTTCACAACGTCAAGCCCAGCGTGATTCTGGGCGGCGGCTCGGCCTATTTTCTGCCGAAGAGCACGCCGGGTTCCAAACGCAAAGACGAAAATAACTATGTGGAAAAATTCCGGCAGGACGGCTACACGCTGGTGACCGACGCGGATGCGCTGAAGAAGAATGCGTCTCAGGCCACCAAACTGTTGGGGCTGTTCCATACCGGCAATATGGATGGCGTGCTGGATCGCCGCTTGCTGAAGAACGACGTCAGCAAAAAATTCCCCAACCAGCCGGATCTGACCGAAATGACCCAGGCGGCGCTGGACGTGCTGTCTAAAAACAAGGACGGTTTCTTCCTGATGGTGGAATCCGCGCTGATCGATAAGGCTTCGCACCCGCTGGATTGGGAACGCGCGTTCTATAACACCATCATGTTGGATCAGTCGGTGGCGATCGCGCAGAAGTTTGTCGAGAAAAATCCGGACACGTTGATCATCGTGACGGGCGACCATACGCACGGCATTTCCATCATCGGTACGGTGGATGACGACAAGCCGGGGACGGAAATGCGCGAGAAAGTCGGCGTGTATGAGGATGCCGGCTATCCGAACTATCAGGACGCCGATAAAGACGGCTATCCGGATGACGTGAATGTCTCTAAACGTCTGGCGGTGTTCTTCAATAACTATCCTGATTATTACGAAACCTTCCGGCCGAAACTGGATGGCACTTTCGTCCCCGCGATTAAGAACGAAAAAGACCAGTACGTCGCCAACAAAGCGTATGAAAAAGTGCCGGGCGCGGTGTTCCGCGAAGGTATTCTGCCGCGCTCTTCCGACACCGGCGTTCACTCGGTTGACGATATGGTGATTCAGGCCAGCGGCCCGGGCGCGGAGCGGATTCGGGGCTATATGGAAAACACCGACCTGTTCCGGGTGATGGTGGATGCGCTGGCGCTGAAAGCGCAGGATAAAAAGTAACGGATCGCCATGATTAAGTTCAATGGCAATCCGACGGGGGAGACCCTGCCAGCGTTTGGTGCTATGCATGATCCCCTCCCAGCCTCCCCCTTTGCAGGGGGAGGAACCGCAACTCTCCTGCGAGGGAGAGGGCTGGGGTGGGGGCAATCTCCGACGGCGAGTTCTCCAGCAAGATCGCTATCTATCTGGTTGAAAATCATCTCGCTGATCGTGCTGTCGGCGCTGTCGGCGCGAGCCAACGCGGCGGCGTCCGAACTCGCCTTCGACCGGCTTTATTCATCTTATGGCGTGCTGGGCCTGGAGTTTTCGGATCAAGTCAAAGCGTTAGCTGGCAAGAGGGTCGCGATGCGCGGCTTTATGGCGCCGCCGTTGAAAGCTGAATCGCAATTCTTCGTGTTAACCAAAATGCCGATGGCCTTGTGTCCTTTCTGTTCCTCTGATGCCGACTGGCCGGAAGACATCGTCGTGATTTATCTCGCCAGGCGGCAAACCTTCGTGCAGAACAACGCCATGATTGCCGTGGAAGGCGTGCTGGAGTATGGCTCATGGACCGATCCGGAAACCGGCTTCGTCAGCCTGCTGCGCCTGCGCGACGCGACATTCGATACCTTGTAGGAGTAACCATGGCTGAGCTACTGATTCAGGGCTTGAATGTCACTTTCCCCGATACCTCGGATGCGGTGCTGGATATCCCGGCGCTGCATATCGCCGCGGGAGAACAGGTGGCGGTAATGGGCCCCTCCGGTTCAGGAAAAACCACGCTGGCGAATGCCATTACCGGTATGGATAACAGCGGCGTCGGCAGCGTGTTCTGGGGGCGGCAGGATATCCGGCGGCTAAATGAATCCGGGCGCGATCGCTGGCGGGCCGGACATGTCGGGCTGGTGATGCAGGATTTTCATTTATTCCCCGGCATCAGCGCGTTGGAAAACGTTCTGCTGCCCGCGCATTTTCATTATTGGCGTATCCCGGCGGCGCTGAAGCAACGCGCCATCGATTTGCTGTCGCAGGTCGGGCTGGCGACCGGCAATCGGCCGGTGGAAGTATTGTCTCGCGGCGAGAAGCAGCGGGTCGCCGTGGCCAGGGCGTTATTGAGCGCGCCGCAAATCATTGTGGCGGACGAGCCGACCGCCAGTCTGGATGCGCGCAGCGGCGAGCAAATCGCCGATCTGCTGGCCACGCTGGCGCGCAGCAATAACGCCACGCTGATCGCCATTACCCACGATAAGCGTCTGGCATCGCAGATGACGCGTTGTCTGCAACTGGAGAAGGGGCGACTGGTCTCGGACCGCGCTCGACAGGAGACGGAATAATGATCCCATGGCGTTTGATTTGGGTTGACTGGCGCCGATTATGGCCGGGCGTATTGGTGGTGGTGTTGCTGATAGCGACGGCGACGGCGTTAAGTATTTCCGTCAGCTTACAGGAGAGGGCGTTGCGCATGGGCAGCGCAAAAGCGGCGGAGCGTTTTGATCTGGTGATCGGCGCGCCGGGCAGCGAAACGCAACTGGTGCTGTCGTCGGTTTTCCTGCAACCCTCGGCCCTGACGCTGATCCCTGCGCAACTACTGGACGATCTGGCGAACAATCCGCTGGTGGCCTGGGCGGCGCCGGTGGCGTTCGGCGATTTCTATCAAGGCATGCCGATTGTGGGTACCACGGCGCCTCTGGTGACGGACAACGGCAAGCGCAAGCTGACGGCCGGCCGACTATTTAAGCAGAATTTTGAAGCGGTGGTGGGGGCGAATACCGGTTTGGCGCTGGGCGATACGTTCAGCCCGGTCCACGGACAGATCGGCGCCGAGGGCGCGCACGCGCATGAAGACGTAACCTATACCGTGGTCGGCATGTTACCTGCGGACGGCAGCTCCTGGGATAAAGCGATTCTGGTGCCGGTTAACGCGGTGTGGCTGGTGCATGGCGTCCATCCGCCGCATGACCGCCATGAGGATGAATCGGCTCACGACGCGCACGAGCGCCATGATGACGACCATCATCATGACGACCCCCACGCCGATGAACATCATGGCGATGAACACGAGGCCGACGATCATCATGTTGATGAACAGCATGGGGCTGGCGAACGCCATGATGAAGCGCAACATGCAGGCACCGCGGAACACGCTGATGAACATCATCACCCGGCGGGGGTGCCGGCCATTGTGGTGAAACCCAAGACGATTGCCGGCGCATACCAACTGCGTTCGCTGTACCGCAGCAACACGACCCAGGCGGTGTTTCCCGGTGAAGTGCTGGTGAAGCTGTACGCCATTCTGGGCGATATCCGGCAACTGCTGGCTTACATCTCGCTGGGTACGCAGGCGTTGGTCGGCGTGGCGGTGGCGATGGTGGCGGTGATTCATCTTAAACAACGGCAAAGGCAAATCGGCGCGCTGCGGGCGTTCGGCGCGCCGCGTTATGGCATTTTCGCGCTCATCTGGTGCGGGCTGATGTCGCTGGTCAGCGTCGGGGTGCTGTTGGGGGTCGGTATCGGTTATGCCGCCGCAAGGGCGATTGCGCTGATGATGAGCGAGAAGAGCGGCTTTGTGCTGCCCGTCACGCTGGAACAGGATGACGGGATGTTCGTGCTGATCCTGCTGTTGGTTGCGGCGGCGGTGCTGACCGTTCCCGCGCTGCTGGCTTACCGCCAGTCGCCCGCGGTGGCGTTGCGGGGGGAATGATGGCCTGGATCCGGCTTCGGCGATAAGGTGTCGTCCCTGCGCAAGCCAGAATAACCTATGCGTAGCGCTTTGCATCTTTGCGGCGTCATTATCGTTTTTAGCTGGTCGCTGTCCCATGATTGGCGGCATGTCATCATCATGGGGCGCTGAGTGCATGAGAAACGGCATGGTTGCTATCGCACCCCCCTCTCTTCTGTGGGGCCAGGTGAATATTTTTAATCGGCGTGAGCGAACCGGACTAAGGCGTGAATTGCGGCAAAATCCTACCGAACCTGAGCGTCGGCTTTGGCGGACAATTCGGCAGCGCCAGTTAGGCGTAAAATTCAGAAGACAGCATGGGATTGGTATTTATATTGTCGATTTTTATTGCGCTGAACGCTATTTGGTCATTGAGGTCGACGGCGACAGTCATTTTTCGGCGCAGGGCGGCGCGTATGATGGCTTACGGGATGCGTATATCCGTTCTCTGGGGTTACGCGTGTTGAGAATATCCAATACCGATATTATGCAGAATATCGATGGCGTATTGATGTTGATTAGTGACATGCTGGCATCTTCCACACGTAAGTGAATCGCTTTTGTCGTATGGCTTGACCCCCACCCGGCCTCCCCCTTGTCAGGGGGAAGCGCCAAGCTGCTCCCTCCCCTGCGAAGGGGAGGGTTGGGGTGGGGTCGGTCAGCCGCGGATCAACGCTTTTTAAACGCGGCGGCCAGCGCGTCGCTCATGGCGCTGTTGCCTGCCGTCGGCGCGCTGGTCTGGCGCGAACGGGATTTACCCGCCGGGCGGTTGCCCGACGCGTTATTCTCGCGCGCGCCGCCGCTACGACGCACGGCGGTTTCCCCCGGCTGTTCGTCCAGCCGCATGGTCAGTGCAATGCGCTTGCGTTGCAGATCGACCTCCATCACCTTTACTTTCACGATATCGCCGGCTTTCACCACCTTGTGCGGATCGTCGACGAAGCGGTCGGCGAGAGAAGAAATATGCACCAGCCCGTCCTGATGGACGCCGATATCGACAAAGGCGCCGAAGTTGGTCACGTTGGTCACCGAGCCTTCCAGAATCATGCCCGGCACCAGATCGTTGAGGGTCTCCACGCCGTCGGCGAAGCTGGCGGTTTTGAACTCCGGACGCGGGTCTCGGCCAGGTTTTTCCAGCTCTTTGATAATGTCGGTCACCGTCGGAACGCCAAAACGTTCATCGGTGAAATCCGACGCTTTCAGATTGCGTAGCTCGCCGGGGTTGCCCATCAGTTCCTGTAGCGCCTGTTCGGTGGCGGCCAGAATACGTTCCACGACCGGATAGGCTTCCGGGTGAACGGTAGAGGCGTCCAGCGGGTTGTCGCCATGATTGATGCGCAGGAAGCCGGCGCACTGTTCAAAGGCTTTCGGCCCCAGACGGCTGACTTTCAGCAACTGCTCGCGGTTGCGGAAACGGCCGTTTTCATCGCGCCAGGCGACGATATTCTGCGCCATCATCCGCGTTAAGCCCGCCACGCGGGTCAGCAGGGCGACGGAGGCGGTATTCAGATCGACGCCGACGGCGTTAACGCAGTCTTCCACCACCGCATCCAGCTTTTTCGCCAGCAGGCTCTGGCTGACGTCGTGCTGATACTGACCGACGCCGATGGATTTCGGGTCGATTTTCACCAGCTCGGCGAGCGGATCCTGCAAGCGGCGGGCAATAGAAACGGCGCCGCGCAGGGAAACGTCCAGATCGGGGAATTCCTGCGCGGCTAATTCCGACGCCGAATACACCGAGGCCCCGGCTTCGCTGACGATCACCTTCTGCGCTTTGACGTCCGGGAACTGTTTTTGGGTATCGAGGAAGAAGCGTTCGGTCTCGCGCGAGGCGGTGCCGTTGCCGATCGCCACCAGTTCGACCTGATGTTTGATGCACAGGGCGGCAACGATGGCGGCGGCTTTGGCGGCCTGGCCGGTATGGGGATAAATGGTGTCGGTGGCGACCAGCTTGCCGGTGGCATCCACCACCGCGACTTTCACCCCGGTGCGTAAACCCGGATCCAGCCCCATGGTGGCGCGCATGCCCGCCGGCGCGGCCATCAGCAGGTCATGCATGTTGCGGGCGAAGACATTGATCGCCTCGTCTTCCGCTTTTTCACGGATGCTGCCCATCAGTTCGGTTTCCAGATGCAGCAGGATCTTGATGCGCCAGGTCCAACTGATGACCGCGCGCCGCCAGCTGTCGGCCGGGGCATTCCCGAGGCGCAGATTCAGGTGGTCGATGATGATCTGTTCGCAGTAGCTTTCGCGCGGCGCTTCCTCAAACTGCGGGTCGGCATTCAGCGAGAGCTGCAATACCCCCTCGTTGCGGCCGCGGAACATCGCCAGCGCGCGGTGGGACGGCACCTGGGCGATCGGCTCGTGATGGTCAAAGTAGTCGCGGAATTTTGCGCCTTCGTCCTCTTTCCCTTCGATGACGCGGGAGACCAGATGCGCGTTTTTCCACAGGTAATGACGGACTTTCGCCAGCAGCGCGGCGTCTTCGGCAAAGCGCTCCATCAGAATATAGCGTGCGCCGTCCAGCGCGGCTTTGACGTCCGCCACGCCTTTGTCGGCGTCGACATAAGCGAGCGCCGCCTGCTCAGGTTCCTGAGCGGGATCTTGCCATAGTCCGTCGGCCAGCGGTTCCAACCCGGCTTCAATCGCAATCTGTCCGCGCGTACGGCGTTTGGGTTTGTAGGGCAGATAGAGATCTTCCAGCTCGGTTTTGCTCAGCGTGCCGTTAATGGCGCCGGCGAGTTGGTCGGTCAGCTTGCCCTGTTCGTCGATGGATTTCAGAATTGTCTGGCGACGATCTTCCAGTTCTCGCAGGTAACTCAGGCGGGTTTCCAACTGGCGCAACTGGGTATCATCCAGCCCGCCGGTGACCTCTTTGCGGTAACGAGCGATAAAAGGGACCGTGTTTCCCTCGTCCAGCAGGCGGACGGCGGCGTCGACCTGCTCCGTTCTGGCCTGCAATTCGCCGGCGATGATCTGGCTTAATGAATCATTCATAGGTCTGATATCGATAGTCATCAATTAATGGATTAAATAGCTGGAGGACAGTTATACGGATTGACGGCGGAAAATACCAGTCGTACCCGTCTGAGAAAAAAGGGGGAGATAGCGTTCCCACAAGGGGCGGCGATTGTGGTAGCTTCAAATATGCCGCTCGGTAAACCGGCGCGCATGGCGACACGGGCAGGATAAATTTTATCTGAATCAATATTACATAAAATTATTATAACGACGCTGTGTTTTTAGCGTATTTAATAGTGTTGTTGCATGGCGGGTCGACCCCGGCAAAAGATAACAACCACGATGACTAATTCGGTCGGGAGAGATATCGATGACAGTAAGAAAGTCCACCCTGATAGTTGACGGACAGGACGATGTCACGCTGGATATTCGTTCAGGGGTGATGGGAAAAAATGGCGTGGATATCCGCCCGTTCGGCGACAAAGGATTATGCAGTTATGATCCCGGCTTCGCCAATACGGCGGGATGTGAATCGGCCATTACCTACATTGACGCCGCCGACAGCGTGTTGCTGCATCGGGGATTCCCGGTCGAGCAACTGGCCGATCAATGCGACTTTACCGAAGTCTGTTATATCCTTCTGCACGGCGACGCGCCTTCGCAGGAAGAGTACGCCAAATTCGCCAATAACATTACCCGTCATACCCTGGTCCATGAACAAATTAGCCGTATGTTCAGCGGGTTCCGGCGCGACGCTCACCCGATGGCGCTGATGTGCGCGGTGGTGGGGGCGCTGGCGGCGTTCTACCACGACGTGCTGGATATTGATAACGCGGAGCACCGTGAATTGGCCGCCATCCGGCTGTTGTCGAAAATGCCGACGCTGGCGGCGATGTGTTACAAATACTCTATCGAGCAGCCGGCCGTTTATCCCCGCAACTCGCTTTCCTATACCGGCAATTTCCTGCATATGCTGTTTTCCATTCCGGCGGAAAAGTATGAGGTGAATCCGGTGCTGGAAAACGCGATGAATCGGATCCTGATCCTGCATGCCGACCACGGTCAGTGTCCGTCCACCATGGCCGTTCGGGCCTCCGGTTCGTCCGGCGCCAATCCGTTCGCCTGTATTGCGGCGGGACTGGCGTCAATGTGGGGGCCGATGCACGGCGGCGCCAATGAAGCCTGCATGCGCATGCTGGAAGAGATCAAAACGGTGGATCGTATTCCCGAATTTGTGCGCCGGGCAAAAGAGGGGGGAACATCGCTGCGGCTGATGGGATTCGGCAACTCGGTGTATCATCACTTTGATCCGCGGGCCGCCATCCTGCGTAAAACCTGTTATGACGTACTCAGCGAGTTGGGAATGGAGGATAGCCTGCTACAGGTCGCCATTGAGTTGGAACACATCGCCATCACCGATTCGTACTTTCTGGAGCATAAGCTCTATCCTAGCGCCGATTTTTACACGGCGGTCATTCTGAAGGCGATGGGGCTGCCGTCATCGATGTTTACGGTGATTTCCGCCGTCGGCCGCACGGTGGGGTGGATTGCTCACTGGAATGAGATGCATGGGCGGGAGCTCAAGATTTATCGCCCCACGCAGATTTATACCGGCCAGCCGCGCCGTGATTACGTCTCCAGACTGGATAAATAACGCCGGATCGCACGACGGACAGGATAGCCCTCGCCGAACGATCAAGGCTCGGCTGCCCGGAGCGAAGCGCCCCTGCGGGAACCCCAACTCCGGTTTTTCTCCCGATGCGCTGAAATGCGCGGCATGAGTCGCTGCGGTTTTAGCGCAGCCAGTTGGTTTTCGCCAGTTCAATCACTTCATCGCCGCGTCCGTTGATGATGGCGCGCAGCATGTAAAGACTAAAGCCTTTGGCCTGATCCAGTTTGATTTGCGGCGGCATCGCCAGCTCCTCGGTGGCGGTGATGACGTCGACAAGCACCGGGCCGTCGAAGGCGAACGCCTCTTCCAGAGCGGCGTTCAGCTCAGACGCTTTCTCCACGCGAATGCCTTTGATGCCGCAGGCGTTGGCGATCGCCGCAAAATTGGGATTTTCCAATTCGGTGCCGTCCGTCAAATAACCGCCGGCCTTCATCTCCATGGCGACAAAACCCAGCACGCTATTATTGAACACCACGATTTTCACCGGCAATTTGAGCTGGGCGACCGACAGAAAATCGCCCATCAGCATGCTGAAGCCGCCGTCGCCGCTCAGCGAAATAACCTGACGCTGGCGATCGATCGCTTGCGCGCCCAGCGCCTGCGGCATGGCGTTGGCCATTGAGCCGTGACTGAACGAACCGATCAGGCGGCGTTTGCCGTTCATTTTCAGATAGCGCGCGGCCCAGACGGTCGGCGTTCCCACGTCACAGGTGAAGATGGCGTCTTCACTGGCATAATGGCTGATCTGTTGCGCCAGATATTGCGGATGGATCGCCTGTTTATCGTTGGCGGTCGCCAGTTCGTCGAGCCCTTTGCGCGCATCGGCATAGTGTTTCAACGCTTTGTCGAGGAATGCGCGATGGGTTTTGACCTCTAATCGCGGCAATAAAGCGTCCAGCGTGGATTTGATATCGCCGACCAGCGCCATGTCGAGGTGGCAGTGCGAGCCGAGGCTGCCGGGATTGATATCGATCTGCACGATGGCGGCGTCGGCGGGGTAGAAGGCGCGATAAGGAAACTGCGTACCCAGCAGCACCAGCGTATCGGCGTTCATCATCGCGTGGTAGCCGGATGAGAAGCCGATCAGACCGGTCATGCCGACGCTATACGGGTTGTCATATTCAATATATTCCTTGCCGCGCAGCGCGTGTACCACCGGCGCTTTCAGCGCGGCGGCCAGTTGCACCACTTCATCATGCGCGCCCGCACAGCCGCTGCCGCACATCAGGGTGATATTTTTCGCCCCGTTCAGCAGTTCGGCCAGCTTGCGGATCTCGCTTTCGTTGGGCTGAACAAGGGGAGGCTGCGGCGGATACCACGCCGCTGAAGCCTCTTCCGGCGCGGGCTTCAACGCCACATCGCCGGGCAGCACCACCACGGACACGCCGCGATCGAGAATCGCTTTGCGCATCGCGATGCCCAGCACCTGGGGAAGCTGTTCCGGATTGGAAACCAGCTCGCAGTAGTGGCTGCACTCGCGAAACAGTTCCTGCGGATGGGTTTCCTGAAAGTAGTTGCTGCCGATTTCGCTGGAAGGAATATGCGCCGCGATGGCGAGCACCGGAACATGATTGCGATGGCAATCGAACAGACCGTTAATCAGATGCAGGTTGCCCGGCCCGCAGGAGCCGGCGCACACCGCCAGTTCGCCGCTAATCTGCGCTTCGGCGCCGGCGGCGAACGCCGCCACCTCTTCATGACGCGTGGGCATCCATTCGATGGTGCCCATGCGGTTCAGACTATCGCTCAACCCATTAAGCGAATCCCCGGTGACGCCCCAAATGCGTTTTACGCCTGCGCTTTCCAGCGTTTTTGCTACTAAAGCTGCAACGGACTGTTTCATACTTTTTCGCCTTTTTTAATGAATGGCTCTTTTCCTGATTACGAATCATTTCACTGAAAAAGCATACACCCATTACGCCAGATGGGGCGGTCAGGCGTGGGTTAAAATTGTGAACTGATGTTGTCAGAGGGCGGGATAACGGTCAGAAGCGGGGTTTTGTCTCCCGGCGGGTTAAATCGCCGGGAGGCGGGAATCCGATGTCGGTTGGCGCTTGACGGTCGTCGGTTATTCACGGCGAATGCGGCGGGCGACATGGTTTCCCAGCGATTGCAGCAGTTGCACCAGTACGATCAGCACCAGCGCCGTGGCGACGGTGGCGAAGGTGTCGAAACGTTGATAACCATAGGTGATCGCCAGATCGCCGATGCCGCCGCCGCCCACGGTGCCGGCCATGGCCGTCGCGCCGATCAGGCCGATGGTGGCGGTGGTCAGGGCTAAAATCAGCGACGACAGCGCTTCGGGCAGCATGAAATACCAAATCGCCTGTAAGGGCGTGGCGCCCATCGCCTTGGCCGCCTCGATAATGCCTTCATCCACCTCCAGCAGCGAGTTTTCCACCAGGCGGGAAATATACGGGGCGATAAAGACAATCAACGGTACGATGGCGCCCGGCGTCCCGATGGTGGTGTTCACGATAAGCCGCGTTAACGGCAGGATGGCGATCAGCAGGATAATGAACGGCAGCGAACGAATGATATTCACCAGCGGGTTCAGCACGTTATAGAGCAACGGGCTTTGCAGCAGTCCGCCGGGACGGGTGACGACCAGCAGAATACCGAGCGGAATGCCGAACAGCGACCCCAGCGCCAGCGATACGCTGACCATCACCAGCGTGTCGTGCAGCGCCAGGATGAATTGATCGGCGGTGATTGCGGTTTCAAACATGGCTAGGGCTCCTGAATAATCACGCCGGCGGCGGCCAGATAATCCATGGTCTGTGTTATCTGCTCGGCATTGCCGTTTAACAGCACCATCATGAAGCCGAGCGTGGTGTCCTGAACTTCGGACATGCTGGCGAACAGAATGGTGATCTCCACGTCGAATTGTTTAATGGCGGTGGAGATCACCGGTCGACTGGCCGACTGTCCCACGAATTCCAGGCGCAGCAGCTTGCCGCTTTGCGCATCGAGGCTCCGCGCCAGACTGTCGGGCAGACGATCCTGAAGCACCGTGCGAACGAAGTTGACCGTGGTGGGGTGGGCGGGACGACCAAACACCTCAATCACCGCGCCCTGTTCAATCACCCGGCCTTTTTCGATGACCGCGACCTTATTACAGATCTTTTGGATAACCGACATTTCATGGGTGATGAGCACGATCGTAATGTTGTACTCGCGGTTGATGCGTTTTAACAGCAGCAGTATCTGCGCGGTGGTTTGCGGATCGAGCGCCGAAGTCGCCTCATCGCAGAGCAGAATCGACGGGTTCATGGCCAGCGCGCGGGCAATCCCGACGCGTTGTTTCTGGCCGCCGGACAGCTCATTCGGATAGCTGCGGGCGCGATCGCCCAGACCGACATATGCCAGCAGTTCGGCCACCCGCTGGCGGATGAATGCCTTGCTCTTACCCGCCAAAATGAGCGGCATCGCCACGTTCTGAAAGACGGTTTTCGACCTCAGCAAACTGAAATTCTGGAAGATCATGCCGATATCCCTTTTCAGGACGCTTAACTGACGCCGATGCAGGGTATCCAACGACACGCCGTTAATGAGAACCTCGCCGGCGGTTGGGGTTTCCAGCGTATTGATCATGCGCAGCAACGTACTTTTCCCCGCGCCGCTGTAGCCGATAATGCCGAATATATCGCCCTTCTCTATGCGTAAATGAATATCCTGTAATGCGTTAACGGCGATCCCTTTACGCTGAAAAGTTTTACTCACATTTCTCAGCTCAATCATTATTTTTCACTCATGAACTTCCGCCGGAGCATTACTTTAAATAATCGGGCAACAGATAACCGTCATACTGCGAATGGCTTTGAATGTATTGTTTAAATTCCGCCGAGTGGTAACCGGCAATAATATCTTTGGCGAATTGCGCGTCTTTATTTCTGCCGGCGACCGTCACCACGTTAATAAAACCCTGCGTGGGGTTCTCAAGCTGTAGCGCGGAATTCAGCTTGATGCCGCTCGATACCGCAAAATTGCCCTGAATGGCGCCGTAGTCGACATCCGGCAATGCTCGCACCTGTTGCGCGTTATCCATCTCTTTCAAAATGATTTTATACGGGTTTTCACTGATGTTTTTCTGTGAGAACGTCGCCGGCTCCGCATTATCCGCAATCTTGATCCAGCCTAAATCCTGCAACAGCAGCGCCGCCCGATATTCGTTCGACGGCTGGTTGGGTACCGAGATCACGGTGCCGGGCGCCGGTTTATCCACCCGCTGATGTTTTTGGGAGTAGAGCCCCATCGGCGGCGTCGGCACCTGTACGATGCCCACATTCTCAATGCCCAGACGTTGGTTTACCGATTGCAGGTATACCGGGTGCTGCATAATATTGGCGTCGATATCCCCGGTATTGACCGCATGATTAACCTGGATGCCGTCGCTGAAATCAAGATATTCAATTTTATAGCCTTTCTGTTGTAAATAAGGCGCCACCCCCTGAGTAAACTGTTCTTTATACGGGCCGGGATTAAAACCCAGCTTCAGTGTTTTATCGGCGTCGGCTCCCTGTGCGGTAAAGGTACTCATTAAGGCTACGGCAGAAAAAAGTAATGTGGGGATACGCCATTTCATTTTTTATATCCTGATAAATAATAGAAATATTCTATTGGTGCGATGATGAGAAAACCGTATCGACGATTCAAGCATGCGGGATATGGGTTGAAAACAATGAATTTGGTGTTTTCTTATCTGTTTTTTTGCTAATGCGATGTTTGCTATTTACGGCTGGAACGGGCGGAGAGTTTGTCCGGCGCAGCCTGTCGCGTCATCAGATCAGGCTCGCCGAAGCGGTCGCGTTGTCTTAATTTTTCTGCTGCGTATCGGCGTCGTCGTTGGCCTGGATGAAAGGCGCGATGTAACGCTGATGGCGAGACGGTTTTAGTTGCCGGAGATCGACTAACACCAATCCGTCGATGCAGTGATTGAAATCCGGATCGATACCGAAATCAATGAACTGCACCCCGCCATGTTCACAGAGTTCCGAATACTGTTTGTAAAGCGTGGGGATGCCGCATCCCATATTGCTGAGCATACTTTTCAGCCGGGTTAAATCCTGCTGGTAATCAGTGCCTGCAAACTGTTGCAGCACATCGGGCAGCGATGCGGGATAAGGGCGGCGCGAGCGGGCCAGCGGTTGGCCGGGCGCAAAATGCAGCCGGTAAAATGCGATCAGTAAATCCCGCGCCGCCGGCGGCAGCGTGCCGGACAGGGATACCGGACCGAACAGATAGCGGCACTGCGGATAGCGCGCCAGATAGGCGCCGATACCCAGCCAGAGGTAGTCCAGTCCCCGTTTGCCCCAATATTTGGGTTGGATGAAGCTGCGCCCGAGTTCGATGCCGGATGCCAGGATCGGGTGCATCTCTTCGCCGTAATGGAACAGGCTGTGGCTGTACAGGCCGTTTTTTCCTTTCCTGGCGATTTGCTCCGCCGTGGGAATAAAGCGATAGGCGCCGACGATTTCCAACGCATTCTCATCCCACAGAATCAGATGCAGATAGTCGTCGTCATAGCTATCCAGATCGCGCCGCTGGCCCGAGCCTTCGCCCACTGCGCGAAAGGCGATTTCCCGCAGTCGCCCCAGTTCGCGCAGCAGCGGCGCATAATCCTCCGCCCCCCGGCGATACAGATACACCTTTTTACCATCAGGCGTGGTGCCTAATGTTTCGCAATCGGCCAGCGCATGCTTTAGCAGCACGCGATCCTCGGCCAGCGCGATAGGTTTTTCTGCGGCGAAACAGCCGGGTTTTCCTTGTCCCAGCCGGTAAACATGACGGCGGAAACGCGCCGCCAGATCGTGAGTCGGTAGGTGGCCCTGGCTCCAACCGGCGTAGGGAATCTGCGCGCCGATGCGGATCTTGAGTCTGTGTCCGGCCTGATGAAACATTTCCCTGACCAGCAGCAGCGTTGATAGCGGCCGGTAGATAAGAGAGGTGCAATAAAACAGGACGCTGTTGCGTCCGCTGATATGTATGGGAACGATCGGCGCGCGGGCTTTGCCGGCCATGCGGATAAAACCGCTGTGCCAGCGACCGTCGCGGATCCCCCGCAGGCTGATTCTGGAAACCTCGCCGGCCGGGAACACAATAATCGCGCCGTCGTGATCCAGATGCTGTTGTATGGCGGTAATCTGCCGGCGTTTGGTGCGGTTATTGAAGTTATCAACCGGGAAGAACAGGTTTTTCAGCGGCTCAACGTAGGCGAGCAGCCGGCTGGCGACGATACGAACATCGGGCCTGACGCCGGCGACCGTGCGCAGCAACGCCAGACCGTCGAGAGAACCGATCGGATGATTCGCCACCAGCACCACGGGGCCCTGACTGGGAATGTTTTCTAAATCCCCTTCGACCATCTCACAGGCGAAGTTGAAATGGTCGAGGATCTGTTCAACCAGATCCAACCCTTTCAAATGCGGGTAGCGTTGAGCGAATTGCTGGATTTCATTTTCAAATAGCAGAGAACGCAATACGGTTTTCTGCCAGGGTGGCGTATGGCGATGCGGGGCAAGATCTTGCAAAATGGCATCTAAGCTAAACATAAGTCGTTCTCCGTAACCCACCGTTGCCAAAAGTAAGGGATGGAGGTGACACCTTTATGTCAGCGTAGAAATAATATTCACATTATTTCCTCATTAACGCCGCCTGGCTGCGAATGCGCAGGCGGAATGAATGATTGCCGTGACGCGCGCTATTCTTCTTCGTATCTGGTATAGGTTATCGCATTGACGAACCACTGCCTGAGACCGTCCGGCGTATTGACGGTAAACTCTTCGTCGACCTCCTTTTTCAACAACGCGCGCGCCATTGGCGAATCAATGGAAATATAATCCTTTGATTCACCATAGATTTCATCCGGGCCGACGATGCGAAAGCGTTTTACCTGACCCTCTTCGTTTTCAATCTCCACCCAGGCGCCGAAGAAGACTTTCCCGTCCTGCTGAGGGGAATAGTCGACGATCTGTAGTTCGGTCAGACACTTTCTTAAGTATCGGACGCGCCGGTCGATCTGGCGCAACAGACGCTTGTTGTAGGTGTAATCGGCGTTTTCAGAGCGATCTCCCAAACTGGCCGCCCACGACACAATTTTGGTTATCTCGGGCCGTTTCACATTCCAGAGATGGTCATGTTCTGCCTTGAGCTTATTATATCCTTCGCGGGTGATCAGTTTTGTTTTCACTCGTTCTCAATCTCATGCTATTTGGGGAACTCGCGAACATTATATCAAGTCTTGCCGATATATTGGTTTCCCGGGCTTGCCTGGATAAGCTGACAGGGTGCGTTCGTCTGACGTCTTCAAACCCTATCGGTTAGCATGATTTTGCCGGAATTTAACGCATTTCGTGAGCGCTATAACGCTGGAGCCATGACTTCGCATAGCGAATAGCGGTGGATTTATGGCAAGGTAACGGCAAGACGTCACAGGAAATGATTGATTACACGAATTTTAATATGCTTTGTAACAATTTTGCCTAGAATGTATACCAGAAACGACTGTCAGTAATTCGTGTGTTTCTGAACAATAGCGGCATCGGCGCTATTACGCCTTTGGAGAAAGAGAATGCAAGAGAACTATAAAATTCTGGTTGTAGATGACGACATGCGTCTGCGCGCGCTGCTGGAACGTTATCTTACCGAACAGGGTTTTCAGGTACGTAGCGTTGCCAATGCTGAACAGATGGATCGTTTATTGACCCGCGAGTCCTTTCACCTGATGGTGCTGGACCTGATGCTGCCGGGGGAAGACGGTCTGTCTATTTGTCGCCGTCTGCGCAGCCAAAGCAACCCTATGCCCATCATCATGGTGACGGCGAAAGGGGAAGAAGTCGACCGTATCGTCGGTCTGGAAATCGGCGCGGATGATTATATTCCCAAGCCGTTTAACCCACGCGAACTGCTGGCCCGCATTCGCGCGGTGCTGCGCCGTCAGGCCAATGAACTGCCGGGCGCGCCCTCGCAGGAAGAGGCGATCATCGCGTTCGGCAAATTCAAGCTGAATCTGGGAACGCGTGAAATGTTCCGTGATGACGAGCCAATGCCGTTGACCAGCGGCGAGTTCGCGGTGCTTAAAGCCCTGGTCAGCCATCCGCGGGAACCGCTGTCGCGCGACAAGCTGATGAATCTGGCGCGCGGCCGCGAATACAGCGCGATGGAGCGTTCCATCGACGTGCAGATTTCCCGTTTGCGCCGCATGGTGGAAGAAGATCCGGCGCACCCGCGCTATATCCAGACGGTTTGGGGTCTGGGCTACGTCTTTGTGCCGGACGGCAGTAAAGCATGAGGCGATGGCGCTTCTCTCCGCGCAGCTCATTTGCCCGGACGCTGTTACTGATTGTCACGCTGTTGTTCGTCAGCCTGGTGACCACCTATCTGGTGGTGCTGAATTTCGCCATTTTACCGAGTTTGCAGCAGTTCAATAAGGTGCTGGCCTACGAGGTAAGAATGCTGATGACCGACAGCCTGCAACTGGAGGACGGCACGACGCTTGAAGTGCCGCCGGCGTTCCGACGTGAGATTTACCGTGAGCTGGGTATTTCGTTATATACCAATGCCGCGGCGGAGGAGAGCGGCCTGCGTTGGGCTCAGCATTACAAGTTTTTGAGCCAGCAGATGGCGCAACAGCTGGGCGGTCCCACCGACGTGCGGGTTGAGGTAAGCAAAAATACCCCGGTCGTGTGGTTGAAAACCTGGCTGTCGCCGGATATCTGGGTGCGGGTGCCGTTAACCGAAATTCATCAGGGGGATTTTTCTCCGCTTTTCCGCTATACGCTGGCGATCATGCTGCTGGTGATTGGCGGCGCCTGGCTGTTTATTCGCGTACAGAACCGACCGCTGGTTGAGCTGGAACACGCGGCCTTACAGGTTGGGAAAGGGATTATTCCGCCGCCGTTGCGTGAGTATGGCGCCTCGGAAGTGCGTTCGGTCACCCGCGCCTTTAATCAGATGGCGTCCGGCGTGAAGCTGCTGGCTGACGATCGCACCCTGCTGATGGCGGGAGTCAGCCACGACCTGCGTACGCCGCTGACGCGCATCCGTCTGGCGACGGAGATGATGAACAAGAACGATGATTATCTGGCTGAATCCATCAATAAAGACATTGAAGAGTGCAATGCGATTATTGAACAGTTCATCGACTATTTGCGCACCGGCCAGGAAATGCAGACGGAGGTCGCCGACCTCAATGCCATCATGGGCGAGGTCGTGGCCGATGAAAGCGGTTATGAACGTCAGATCGACAGTGAGTTCTGCGAGGGCGAACTGCTCGTCCGCGTCAGTCCGTTGTCGATTAAGCGCGCCGCGCTGAATCTGGTGGTCAACGCCGCCCGTTACGGCAACGGATGGATAAAGGTCAGTACCGGCCGGGAATTGCAGCGCGCCTGGTTTCAGGTGGAGGATGACGGCGAGGGAATTGACCCCGAGCAGTTAAAGCACCTGTTCCAGCCGTTTGTACGGGGCGACAGCGCGCGCACCACCAGCGGCACGGGGTTGGGGCTGGCGATTGTGCAACGAATTATTGATGCCCATAACGGCGCGTTGGATATCAGCACCAGCGAACGCGGCGGGCTTTGTGTTCGCGCTTATTTGCCTTTGCTGCCCGAACTTGCTGATTCACACAGTGGTTCAGCGAAAGAATAGCAAGAATAAGGCGCGGGAGCCGCGCCTGAATTTGATGATCACTCCCTCAAGATAAAATCTTACTCTCCCAGCTATGTTCGTTATCCTCGCGTAGCGCGTTGTTATTAACCTTCTTATCATCAGTATGAGATTCCGTTGTTTTCGTTTATACACTTACATTAATAATAGTGATGATTAATATTATTCACATGATAATAATCTGATTTTTAATCATATTTTAAATATTTCTTCATCAAAACCCCTTGCCGATCTGATCATATTTTCGGCATAATGCGCGCCATAAAATTCCTCAATGGACATGAAAAGGAAACCGCATGGAGCGCAATTTCGCCATACCCTCGTCTTTTTCTTCGTTAACCGCCACGTTCGCCCGCTATCAACTGTCCGTTTTTGGCTGCGCCGGCCTGGACGTGGAGTCCTTCAGCGTCAGCGAGGGGCTGTTGCTGGCCGCCGCCTTTACCTTCAATCCGCCGGGCAGGCAACTGGGCGGCATCACGCTGCCTGACGTCACGCCGCCGCGTTCGGTTCACGGGGTGGTGACGCAGTTTCAGCGACTGTCGCCCGTCGCACACGCGGCTTATACCCTGACGTTTGAAAGCGGCTCGGTAATAACGGGGCGGTTGGACGAAAAGGGTTATGCGCGGCATGAAAACCTACCGGACGAACCCGGCAACGTGCGTTACGAACTGCCGCCGCCCAAACCCGAGCCGCTGTGGGAGCCATGGCGATCGATGCTGGATGAGTCTGATATATGGTCGGGTACGACAACAGGAGGCAATAACTGATGGGACAGCAACTCACTCACGCACTGGCGTTTTTTACCGCCGCGCCCGATAGCTGGTTTTCACAGGGAAAGAAAAAAATTGAAGCCTGCGGCCTATGGATCTGGGAAACGGTTCAGGGCGAC
>NZ_JBEIAC010000018.1:0-95741 GCF_040240335.1 Brenneria sp. L4-2C
GCAGCTGAACCTGGGGCATCTGGTGGACGGCAGCCGTCAGCGGCGGGGCGAAGGGTTTGAGCTGCGCACCGACCAGTGGGGCGCGATACGGGCGGGGAAAGGGCTGTTCATCAGCGCGGACGAACAGGCAGTCGCGCAGGGCGAGGCGCTGGATATGACGGCGGCGATAGCGCAGCTGGAGCAGGCGCTGTCGCTGGCGAGGACGTTGCAGTCGGGTGCGGGGATAGCGAAGGCGGAAGAGGGGGAGAGCGGCAGCCAGTCGACGCTGGTGCAAAGTCTGAGTGGACTGGCGCAGGCGGGGGTGTTGATGCACGGTCCGGAAGGGATAGGGGTGGTGAGTCCGAAGCAGGTGCATATTTCGTCGGGGGAGGAGAGCGTGTCGCTGGTGTCGAGAAAGGATGTGGACATCAGTACGGGGAAGGCGCTGACGGCGTCGTCGGGGGAGAAGGTGAGTCTGTATGCGGCGAAGTCGGGGATGAAGCTGTTTGCGGGCGGGGGTAAGGTGTCGGTGCAGGCGCAGAGCGATGAGCTGGAGCTGACGGGACAGCGTGATGTGAGCGTGAGCAGCGTGGCGGGTAAGGTGCTTATCACGGCGGGAGAAGAGCTGACGCTGAGCTGCGGCGGGGGCTATATCCGGCTGAAGGGCGGGAAAATCGAGCTGGGCTGTCCGGGCAATATCCTGCTGAAGTCGGCCAATGTGCAGAAGATGAGCGCCGCCAGCCTGAATGTGCCTTTGCCCAATATGCCGCTGGTCGATGGTTGCAGCGAACACTTTATTATCACGGATCAGGCAACGGGCGAACCCCTTGCGGGCGTCCCTTACTCCATTGCTTACCAGCAGCAGCAAATCACCGGTATTAGCGATAAGCAGGGTAAAACCATCGCGGTGTATAGCCGGCAACCGGAGCCCTTAACACTACGGCCGCATATTGAGCAATTTAACCGGGAATGTTTGAACGCCAGCTATTGGGACGATGCAACCCCGTTGAAAATCGATTTTTCCCGCACGGATAAAAAGGATGAAGCAAAATGAGCACAGGGAAGAAAACGGCTACGCCGGCAACAGGCAGCGAGACAACCGCAAGCACAAAGAAAGAGCCGGGCGGCACCGCAGCGCCGGTAACCGATCCGCTGGATCTATGGTATCTGTGCGAGAAAGTGGGCTATGCGCTCAATAACCCGAAAGTCCGTTCGGACGGCCAGCCGATGTACCAACGGGTGGTCACGCAGTTTATTCGGCTGGATGATGAGATGTTCAGCTATCACTTTCCCTATATCGGCGAGGTGGGGTACGACATGACTCAACACCCGCCGAAGCCGGTGATGAGCCGCAGGCGGCCCAACTATCCCAGCACCTTTCCTTTATCCAAATACGCGGCGATTAAACTGGGACATGAGTGGCGCCTGCGCGGGTTGGTGGGCAGCGATATCGCCGTGGAGGTGGTGAGCGAATTAATGAGCCTGGAGGAGTTGGAAAACGCCCTGACGCCGGAAATGCGACGAAGTGTCGGCAAGGCTAAGCCGCTGCCCGATGAATTAAAAAATCTGCTGGAAAAACAGCGCTCGGGGATGTTTCGCATTCCGGATGTGGTGCGGTTGAAAAACCGCATGTTGATTGGCAAGCAGGCCTTTAGTCAGCCTAATCTGCATACGGTGATTGAAATCAAGTTTCCGGGGGATGAGTTAACAATAGATCAACAACGAGCTTATGAGCGTATTGCAGGAGCAGAGAATTTTCGATTGCTGGAAACCCATACCTGTCAGGTGGATGACAAGACTAAACGGGAGTGGCTGCGGGACGCCAAAAAAGAGCCGGTCTATCTGCCCGTCGGCCTGGCCGGAGCGCGTAACCGGCTGTGCCAGCGCCCGGAGATCGAGGCCTATCCGCTGCTGGAAGGGCTGATCGCAAATGAGCACCAGCAGGTAAGAGACTATTTCGCGCCTTATTCTCCGCCGGTTAGCGCAGGCCCGCGTTTTGAGCCAATGCCCGACCCGGCAATCGCCGCCGCGCAGGCGCGTCAACGCCAGCGCGAACGGGCGCAGTTGGAAATGGCGCTGGGCGGACCATTGTTCGCGATTTCAGCCGGCGTTGCCGCCGCGGGCGTAGTGACCGCCGCCGGCGGGGCGGCGACAGCGGCAACCGGTAGCGCGGCCAGCGGCGGCGACGGCCTGCTGCTGGGGCGGGCCGCCGGGCAGGTGGTGAGCTATGTGCGCAATATGCTGGCGGGCGGCGCAGTGGGAGCGGGTGGTTATGCCTTTGCCGAACAGCCCGCGACCACCGTGTCTTACTCGCTGACGTTAACCTTTTTAGACAATCCGGCGCAGCGGCGGCAGGATTACGTCTACTGGCCTGATTAAACAGAGGAATCTTGGAATGGATTTTTTTACCCGTTTTGAACAGGCGCGCTGGGAGTTTACCTATGGCGCGCCGGACAGCCCGGAGAAGCACAATGCCTTGCAGGTCGGGCTGGTGGCCTATTTTTATCTGGATAAGGGCTATACGGACGAGAAGCGTCAGGCGATGGCGGATATGCTGGCGCGCTATGACCGTGAATTCGGCGATAAACTGCGCTGGGGGTTTTACAAAGACCCCAAGAGAGGCGAATCCTATCGTAAACGTCCGCTGCAACAAAAGCAGGCGCAGATGCTGGCGGAAGACGGTGAGCATATGGATTTCTGGTGGGCCGCGGAAGAGGGTACCGCCTATGCCAGCGATTATCTATTCAGCATTGAGTCGCCTGCCGACTGGTTTGAGTATGTGCATCATGCTGTCTCTTGCGTGCTGTTTTATCTCCCGATTGAAGTATTAAAAGACGGTGGCGATAAACGCTTTGAGGCGCTATTGCTGGAGTTCTGCCAGCGTTTAAAGCCGATGCACGGTCTGGCCGGTCTGGGTGTACAGCAGTGCTATGCACGCGATAAGTATCAGCATCTGGAATATGAGATTGGGCAGGAATTTTTGGCCATTGATATAACCAATTCAAAGACCTGGGAGAGTGGGCGTGATGGTATCCGTTCAGTCAACTGGTATACCTTTGTGCAGAGCGAGTGGCTGGAAAAACTGGGCGGGGAGGCGGCGCTAAAACAGCAACTGGCCGATCCGCGCCTCGCCCTGCTGCCCTACAGCGGCGGGGTGATGATCCGGGCGGGGGACTGGCCGGAGCTGGGGTGGGTCAGGGACGATCCCTACCCTGAGCTGTATGTGAAAGTCAATAATGCGCTGAAGCCGATCCGAGCGCCTGAGATTTGTTCGATGGGTTACGGCTCCATTTCCGGCGAGATCCGCTTTGATAAAAACTCCACCGCGGCGTGGCTGGCGCGCTTCGATCGTTCCGCTGCGCCGCCGGTGAAACCGGCGCCCGAGCTGGCGGAACAGCCAGAGCCGGATCCGGAGGCGCGCCGCCAGTTTCTGACGCAGCTTAGCGGGGAATCGTGCCGGTGCAGCGGTATCTGGAGCACCTATCAGGCCGGGCGCATCGTACGCCAGCATTTTAGCCAGGGCGATATTTTACCGCCGTGGCAGGACAGCGAGACGCGAAGCCGGGTGATCCACTGGACGCTGATAGAGCGGGACGACGGCATGAGCGCCCAGTTTCCGGCATAGGGAGCGTTATGGACTTTTTCACCCGTTTTGAACAGGCGCGCTGGGAGTTTACCTATGGCGCGCCGGACAGCCCGGAGGCGCACAATGCTTTGCAGGTCGGGCTGGTGGCCTATTTTTATCTGGATAAGGGCTATACGGACGAGAAGCGTCAGGCGATGGCGGATATGCTGGCGCGCTATGACCGTGAATTCGGCGATAAACTGCGCTGGGGATACATTGATGACCCTAAGAAAGATAAAACTTATAAGCGCACGCAATTACATCAATACCAACAAACAATAATAGATAGAGATGGTGATGATATCGATATGTCATGGGCTTCGGAGTCAGGGACGAGTTATGCCAGTGATTATTTATTCAGCATCGAGTCGCCTGCCGACTGGTTTGAGTATGTTCATAATTCAGTATCTTATGTGCAGATTTATCTTCCTATCGAAGTATTAAAAGACGGCGGTGATAGACGCTTTGAAGCTTTATTGCTGGAGTTCTGCCAGCGTTTAAAGCCGATGCACGGTCTGGCCGGTCTGGGCGTGCAGCAGTGCTATGCCCGCGATAAATATCAGCATCTGGAATATGAGATTGGGCAGGAATTTTTGGCCATTGATATAACCAACTCTAATACCTGGGAGAGCGGACGTGATGGTATCCGTTCAGTCAACTGGTATACCTTTGTGCAGACCGAGTGGCTGGAAAAACTGGGCGGGGAGGCGGCGCTAAAACAGCAACTGGCCGATCCGCGCCTCGCCCTGCTGCCCTACAGCGGCGGGGTGATGATCCGGGCGGGGGACTGGCCGGAGCTGGGGTGGGTCAGGGACGATCCCTACCCTGAGCTGTATGTGAAAGTCAATAATGCGCTGAAGCCGATCCGCGCCCCTAAAATCTATTCGATGGGCTACGGCTCCATTTCCGGCGAGATCCGCTTTGATAAAAACTCCACCGCGGCGTGGCTGGCGCGCTTCGATCATCCCGCTGCGCCGTCGGCGAAACCTGCGCCCGAGCTGGCGGAACAGCCAGAGCCGGATCCGGAGGCGCGCCGCCAGTTTCTGACGCAGGTTAGCGGGGAATCGTGCCGGTGCAGCGGTATCTGGAGCACCTATCAGGCCGGGCGCATCGTGCGTCAGCATTTTAGCCAGGGCGATATTTTACCGCCGTGGCAGGACAGCGAGATGCGAAGCCGGGTGATCCACTGGACGCTGATAGCGCGGGACGACGGCATGAGCGCCCAGTTTCCGGCATAGGGAGCGTTATGGACTTTTTCACCCGTTTTGAACAGGCGCGCTGGGAGTTTACCTATGGCGCGCCGGACAGTCCGGAGGCGCATAATGCCTTGCAGGTCGGGCTGGTGGCCTATTTTTATCTGGATAAGGGCTATACGGACGAGAAGCGTCAGGCGATGGCGGATATGCTGGCGCGCTATGACCGTGAATTCGGCGATAAACTGCGCTGGGGATTTTACCGGGATCCTAATAAAGGCGAGCCTTACCGTAAACGTTCGTTGCAACAAAAGCAGGCGCAGATGCTGGCGGAAAACGGCGAGCATATGGATTTCTGGTGGGCTTCGGAAGAGGAAACCACCTATGCCAGCGATTATCTTATCAGCATAATCTCACCAGCCGACTGGTTCGAGTATGTTCATAAGGTTGTATCCTGTGTACGGTTTTATCTCCCCATTGCAGAATTAAAAGATGGTGACGATAAACGCTTTGAGGCGTTGCTGCTGGAGTTCTGCCAGCGTTTAAAACCGATGCACGGTCTGGCCGGCTTGGGCGTACAGCAGTGTTATGAAAGTGAAGAGTACGAGCATTTGGAATATGAGATTGGGCAGGAATTTCTGGCCATTGATATCCCAAACTCCCATACCTGGGAAACCGGGCGTGACGGTATCCGTTCGGTCAACTGGTATACCTTTGTGCAGACCGAGTGGCTGGAAAAACTGGGCGGGGAGGCGGCGTTAAGGCGGCAACTGGCCGATCCACGCATCGCCCTGCTGCCCTATAGCGGCGGGGTGATGATCCGGGCAGGGGACTGGCCGGCGTTGGGTTGGGTCAGGGACGATCCCTACCCTGATCTGTATGTGAAGGTCAATAATACACTGAAGCCGATCCGTGCCCCCGAAATCGGCGGTATCCATCATGGCTCCATTTCCGGCGAGATCCGCTTTGATAAAAACTCCACCGCGGCGTGGCTGGCGCGCTTCGATCGTCCCGCTGCGCCGTCGGCGAAACCGGCACTCGAGCCGGCGGAACAGCCAGAGCCGGATCCGGAGGCGCGCCGCCAGTTTCTGACGCAGGTTAGCGGGGAGTCGTGCCGGTGCAGCGGTATCTGGAGCACCTATCAGGCCGGGCGCATTGTGCGCCAGCATTTTAGCCAGGGCGATATTTTACCGCCGTGGCAGGACAGCGAGACGCGAAGCCGGGTGATCCACTGGACGCTGATAGCGCGGGACGACGGCATGAGCGCCCAGTTTCCGGCATAGGGAGAGTCATGGACTTTTTCACCCGTTTTGAACAGGCGCGCTGGGAGTTTACCTATGGCGCACCGGACAGTCCGGAGGCGCACAATGCCTTGCAGGTCGATTTAGATGGTTACCTTCAACGGATCGATATGGGAAAGGTCACAAAACGGATTTACTGTGCAATGACCATATAATGCGGGTCGTTATTACGAGGGGCGATGCCCGTAACGTTATCGGGCATCGTGAAAAACGGAAAACGCGGTCAATGCAGCAAAAACAGCGTCGCCAGTCCGAGGAAGATAAAGAATCCGCCGGTATCGGTGATCGCCGTAATCATGACGCTGGAGCCAACGGCGGGATCGCGGCCTAACTTAACCATCAGCAGTGGGATCAATACGCCCATGAATGCCGCCAGCAGCAGGTTGAGCAGAATGGCCAGCATCATCACCCCGCCCATTTCGAGGCTGCCGTAGAGTGCGTAGGTGATCAGGCCCATCACGGTACCCCATATGACGCCATTGACCATCGCCACGCCCAGCTCCTTTAATAGCAGATAAGATTTTCGCCCATGCTCCAACTGATGCAGCGCCAGCGCCCGCACGATCATGGTGATGGTCTGGTTGCCGGTATTGCCGCCGAGTCCCGCCACGATCGGCATTAAGGTCGCCAGCGCCACCAGATGAGACAGCGTATTTTCAAACAGGCCGATAACGCGCGATGCCAACAGCGCCGTACACAGGTTGATGGCCAGCCAGGTCCAGCGATTGCGCACGGCTTTGTAGACCGGCGCATAAACATCCTCAGAAGGCGTTAAACCGCCGGAACGGCGCATATTGCTGTCGCTTTCTTTGTTAACCACATCCACGATATCTTCCACCGTCAGACGTCCCATCAACCGGCCTTTATTATCTACCACGGCGGCGGAGATCAGGTTATAACGTTCAAACGCCCCGGCGGCGTCCGCCGCCTGATCTTCCGGTTGAAACATCATCGGCTGCTTATTCATGATGGCGTCCACCTGTGTTCCCGGCGGATTCAGCAGTATGTCGGCCAATGAGAGTTCGCCAATCAGCGTGTTTTTACGATCGGTGACGAACAGCTTATCGGTGGAGTCCGGGATGGCCTTGCGGTAGCGCAGGTAACGCTGGACGGTCGCCAGGGTCACGTCAGGGCGTAGGGTGATGAGTTTGAAGTCCATGATGTGGCCGACGCACTCTTCGTCATAATTGATCGCCCCACGTAACTGCGCGCGCTGTTTCGGCTCCAGCGAGGTCAGTATCCGACCCAGCAACTGGCGGGGAAGAATGCGCGCCAGTTGCGCCTGCTCATCGACATCCAATATACGGACTGCCTTCAGAATATCTTTATTCCGCATATCGCTGATGAGATCGTCCGAGATGCTGTCGGAAACTTCAATCAGCACGCGTCCGCGTCTATCGATGGGGATCAGCCGCCACAGCGCCAGACGTTCATCATGCGGCAGCGATTCCAGCAGATCCGCCAAATCCGCGGCATGCAACCCGGTAATTAACCGGCATATTTCGGCTGTTTTATCGAGTAAGTCTTTATGCTCTGCGACGGTGTCTTCGGGGTGACGGTTAAGAATATCATCAACCAAATCATCGTTATCTAACAGTAAAAGAGAAATACGGCGCCGCAAAGCGGAAACTTTTTTTGCATTCGACATGATTTTTATGCTCGGTCTGGTTTCGTTTCTGGTGTGTCTCTATCCCTGGTATTCCCGCCATACTCTACGCCGCCGAGGTGTCACGCTTTCGGCGGTGCGGTTTCCGGTTAGGTTTATTTGTTCGTGGGCGCGGATATCCGTTATTTGAGTGATGCGCAAGGATAAGCATAGCTAAACATAGCGCAAAATCAGTGAATTAAGAATAAACGGTTGCTAATTAATGGCGAGCAGTATTTAACGATGCGAATGATGGGCGGCAGAAAACAGGCGTAACAAAAGATGACAGGACAAAAGACCTGACGACACAGTGACCTGAATAATGAGATTTCTGTTGCTACTGAAGTCCGCGTTATTCTTTCTTATTGATGGATATATCAGAGGCAATAAAAGGTTGTTCGATACGCTGTTGCTGTTTGTCCTGATGATAAGCAAATGCGCTGATGGTGGAGTAAGCAAAGCGGCCTAAGAGGATAATAAAACTGATGAGTAACACGGCGCGAGCTAGACGGGTTCCACTTCGTCGCGGTCGCATTGATATTCGTCGTCTGTGGGTAAGCGTAGACATTACCGTAAAATCTCCTGTGAAAGCGAACATTCGCTGTTGTTTATTTATACACAAGCATTCGGGGAGGTCAATCTCTTGGCATGAAAAAATGCGGATCGGCGCGGGCGAATCCGGCGGCGGGCGCTGACCGCCGTCACTGATGACTTGAGGTATGGATTGTGCGGTAAAAGGCTGATGGTTAAATCAGCCTTTATCTTGCGTTTTCTGCAACGCGGCTTATTCGAGGGTTTTGCCTTTGAGTTCCGGCACCAGGAAAAGGGTCGCCAGAATATCAATAACGTAAATGCCGGCCAGCAGGGCGATAGCCACCGGGAATGAATAGAGGCTGGTCACCGCGCCGATAACGATGGGGCCGAATCCGCCGACGGCCCGGCCGATATTAAACAGCACGTTTTGCGCGGTGGCCCGCGCCTCGGTTGGGTAGGCTTCAGACATCAGCGCGCCGTATCCTCCCATCATACCGTTAACAAACATACCCAGCAGCGCGCCGGCCCACAGCATGGTGACCGGATCGGACAACTGCGAATAGGTCAGCACCATGATCAGCGCACCGCTCTGGAATAACAGGAAGCTGGGTTTTCGTCCGATGCGATCGGCGATTTGCCCAAAAATCCAGATACCGGCGATCATGCCCAAAATGGTAACCGACGTCCACATAGCCGATTTGGTAAGGTTGAACCCCAGCGTCTTGGAGAGAAAACTGGGCATCCAGATCATGATGCCGTAATAACCAAAGTTTTGTACTGACGTCAGGATAATAATGCCGGCGCTGATTTTGCTGGTGGCTTTATCTTTGACCAGCAGCCTGAACGACTCAAGAGCCGGTTTCTTTTTCGTTTTCTTACGAACAAACACTTCCGGTTCATGCAGGCGATGACGGATAAACCAGGCGACGAAGGCCGGGATCACGCCGACAATAAACATACCGCGCCAGCCGATATACGGCAGCAGGAGCGGCGTAAGCACTGCGGCGGCCAATACGCCAGTCTGCCAGCCCAGCGCGACATAAGAAGAGGCGCGGGCGCGATGACGGGCTGGCCACGCTTCGGCGGCCAGCGCCATGCCGATACCGAACTCGCCTCCCAAACCAATACCGGCTATCGTCCGGTACACCAGTAAATCCCAGTATCCCTGAGCAAAGGCGCACAGGCCGGTAAACACGGCAAAGAGCACAATGGTCCAGGTCAGCACGCGGATACGGCCGTAACGATCGCTCAGGGCGCCAAAAATCAGTCCGCCGATGACCGCGCCGATCAGCGTCCAGGTGACCAGCGAGCCGGCCTGACCGGTCGTCAGATTCAGGTCGGCCGAGATAGCTGTCAGCATGAACCCGAGAATCAGCAGATCGAAGCCGTCCATGGCGTAACCTACCGCCGATCCGGCCAGGGCTTTCCAGCTATAGCTATCGACGACTTGTTTTTCCGCATGTGCAGGTGCTGCTGAAGATATTTTATCAGGATAGGTTGGATCCATGGTTTTGCTCCTGGTGTTCGCTAAGTAAATATCAAAGTAACGTCGTGTCGCAACAGGCTCATTACTGAGATGAATAATGGAAGTATCAATTTTGATACAGAAAAATAAGCAATTATGGTGCCAGAAATATGTTTGAAAAGCGTATGGGGGAACGAACGCGGCAAACGAAGATGAAAAATCAGTGATTTCATTATAACTAATTGATTTTGAATTTATTTATTAGTCTTGGTTTATCGTGGGATAAATAGGCGCGAGGAGTGATTATCCATAAATACTATTTATTACTGACGGCTAACCGCGCTTTTCTGGTGCGCGCTAACCGCTGATGCACCAAGTTAGTGCTTGGCAACTAAGCGCATGCACAAAAAAGATCCCTGGCGCGCGGCCAGTAACGGGCGACGCGAATTATCTCAGGCGTTAAAAAAAGTGATTTGTTTCATTTTTGATACGGCAGGTGGAGGAACGGCGCCGGCGACGGTCGGGCATCGCGGAAGTATGTCCGACCGGGGGGTTTTCAGAAATATTTTTTGCCCGACCAGTAGGTGGCGACCAACCGATTGATCGCTTGATAACGTTGTTCCGCCGGAACCGCGCTGCTACTCAGAATGTCTTTAACGATATCCAATAAGTCCGTCATTTCTTTTTTCGCCCTGGAGGCGAAATCCGGACTGATCGCCTGGTCGGCATACAGCGTGACGTAACTGTCGGCCAAACCGCGCAGAATGTAATAGGACACCGCGTTATCCGGATCGCTGCTGATAAGGCCGTCTAAACCCTTTCGCAGGGCGACATAGCTGTCAGTTCCGTCGAGACTGTCAGTAAATGTATGATATACGTTTGAAAAATCCATCACTGCCACCTTTGATTAGCATCATCCGGCTATACCCGTCTTCAGGCCGACAGCGGAACCTGATCCTCTGAGCATTGAGTTCGGCCTGGCGCCGGAAAACAAAGAGGATGGCCGCCCGCCTGCAACCTGTATATCTGCTGAGTATAGTTTTGGAAAACTTCACTTTCTAAATCTAATGCGCCGGCTTGTCAACCAATCTCTGTGTCTGGAGTATAAAAAATGAGACGAATATCTCCATGATAGGTTTTTCCTATATCTCATGGGCGAGGGGTAAATTATAAAATCAGTATAAACAACAGGATAGTTACCCGGCAGCTTATGCGTAATCATTATTTGTCTAAATTTTTAGACAAATATCTTGACTCAATGCGGATAACCGGACAACACTGAAATTCCCCGGCCGCTGTATGGTTGGTTTGGCGGTAATGGCGGCGAAGAGGGGCTGTGTCGAGTCATCGGCACTGTGTGAGCGGTTTTTCGATCGTGTTGAAGCGGGATATGCGCAGTGCTTAAGCGCGCGGGGTTTTATGATGCGGCCATGTTTTAATGCCAAAGATATCGGATACTTACTGGAAGAACTGCGTTCTTTTTCCACCACGACGGGCGAAAAAGGCGTAACGCGTCTGGCTTTTAGCGACGCCGATGAAGCGGCGCATCATTTTCTGGCGAAGAAAATGGCGTCGCTGGGGCTTAACGTCAGTCGTGATGCGGCCGGTAATCTCTTTGCGCGTCTGCCGGGTCGGGATAGCGCCTTGCCCGCGGTCGGAACCGGCTCTCATATTGATACGGTGCCGTCCGGCGGTCTCTACGATGGGACGCTGGGGGTCGTCGGCGGTTTATATGCCTTGTTGCAGTACCAGCCGGGCGAACTGCGGCGGGATCTGGAACTGGTGGTTTTCAGAGGCGAAGAGTCAAGCCGGTTTGGTTTTTCCTGTATCGGCAGCAAGTTGTTGACCGGACGCAGTGACGTGAAAAAATGGCAGGAAATTACCGATGACAGCGGACTGAACGTCTTTCAGGCGATGGCGCAGCGCGGCTATCAGACAAGCCGACTGGCGAGTTGTGCGCTGAGCGAACAACGCTATTCGGCATTTGTGGAACTGCATATCGAGCAGGGACGAGTGCTGGAACACGAAGGCCAAGCCATCGGTATCGTGCATGGCATCGCCGCGCCGACCCGTTTTCGGGTAACGGTTACCGGCTGCGCCGATCACTCCGGCGCAACGCCGATGTATCAGCGCCATGATGCGCTGGTCGCCAGCGCGATGATTATCAATGATATTCATCATGCCGCCTGCAAGGAGATCATTTATGGCACGGTGGGTACCGTAGGCAAGCTGGATGTTACGCCGAACGCCATGAACGTTATTCCGGGGCTGGTAAAATTTTATGTCGATATACGCGGTATCGACCCGGCGAGTATTCAGCGAGTCATCGAACGACTGAAAGATTCTGTCGGTAAAACGGCGAAAGAAAATGATGTCGAGATCGCGCTCGAATTAGTGGCGGCGGAAAGTCCGGTGCCGCTTGATGAGTCCATTTGCGCTGTGATTGAAAATATCGCCAATGAGCAAGGCGTGAGTTATCGCCGCATGCTGAGCGGCGCCGGCCACGACGCCATGTATATGGCGACGCAATACCCGACGGCCATGATATTCGCGCCATCGAAAAACGGCATTAGTCATCATCCGGATGAATATACCAGCCCGGACGAGATAATAACGGCGGTGAAGGTGCTGCAACAGACGCTGGCGCATTTAGCCGACGCGGCTTGATTAATAGCGATCCAGCGTTTCCTGCAATAATTTGCAGGCGTCTTCGCCTTTGGCGGCATGATGCCAGAGCTCGTCAAAAAGCGACTGATGATGAAATATCGCCTCTTTAGAGGAAGAAACCCAGGCGACGCCTGAATGAATATTGGGTAATTCGCCCAGCCGGAATGGGCTGGAGGCCACGGAAAGCGGCTCGTCGTTTTTATAAAAAATCTGGAATGTGGATGAGGGAAGCGGCTCGGTGGTAATCGCCACCTGAATAAGGCTCTTTTTCTCCTCAAGCAGTTGTAATAAATGCCGGACTTCCTCGCGGGCGAGAAGAACGCGTTCCATTCTGGCGCTGGGAGAGATATTCAGCGTGCCGATAAGGCCCAGATGAATGAATTTTTCAATATGCTGAATGCCGATGAGGTTATGAATCTTTGGCAGATGCTTATTCAGATGAAACTTTCGTTCAGACAAAATATCAAGGGTTTGTAATGATTTTTCATCTAATACGTCTGAAGACTTACGATGATTGTCCGCTTCCAGCAACATTTGTTTCAGGTGATCGTCGTAATGTTCAGACGTCAGCAGATAGGAAAAGGGTTCGAAGTGGGAATAAATACGCGTTGAATTCTCTTCGAGCTGGCGCATTCTTTCAAAGAAACCGCTGGCGTGAGAATAATACTCCATGCCGACGCCCAGAAGCGTTTCGAACGTGGTATTCAGGCACTCCGCCAGACGCTCGAGCGTTTCAATTTTTTTTATATCGCCTTTTTCCAGTCGATATACGGCGGCGCGGGATATGCCAAGCGCTGAAGCAATTTGTTCGGCATTTAAGGAGGCCGCTATACGATAAGCTCTCAGTCTTTGTCCGATAGCCAGATAATCGATCGCGGTATTTTTCATGGTGTTCTGTATGCCTGAATTTTGCGGCATCTTAACATCAAAGGCTCAAACTGACAATGTAGCGCGCTTGCGGCGTAATTCGCCGGATAAACGGGGACCGACATGGAAAACCGTCGCGGAGCAATGGTTATACGAGATGACGGTCGGAGGATATAACCTCATCGGCCAGATAATATTGATAATGAAATTGATGAGTTATTTATTTTTATTGTGGTTCGCCACACCAGGGAAACCAATTAGATTCACGCTGTTTTATCGCTGAGCAATAAGTATGGCGGTTATGTCTTCACGTCGTTTTATAACAACGCGGCATCAGTGTATGGCGCGTTGTTATTCATGGTGCGGATAACCAGGCGACGTTTTATCGGGTAACAATGATTTTGATGATTATTTAACGGAGGCGTCATGTCTGCTATTGATGGAACCGCTCGGGTTATCAGCAACCAATGGGTAAACAGCGAATACAAGCATATGGCGGTTCACGTCGGGCCGGTTGCCGCGCAAGTCAAACCGGGGCAATTCTTTAATCTGCTATGCCCGCGAACCGATGCGGATAAGCCTTTTTTTCGTCGTCCCATGAGCACCTGGTTTGCCGATGCGCGGCAAGGGCGGGTGGATTTTCTCTACAAAGTCGTGGGGGCGGGGACGCGCGGACTTGCCACGCTGAATCCGGACGATAGCTTGAATTACCTTGGCCCGTTGGGGAAGGGGTTCACGCTAAAACCCGCCTATCGCCATATTCTGGTGGTCGGTCGGGGCGTGGGGCTGGCGACGCTGGCGCCGCTGGCCGAACACGCCGCCGCCATGAATATTCAGGTTACGGCGTTGCTCAGTGCGAAAGATCGGGAACGGCTGATGTCGCAGCATCGTTTTCTGGATAGCGGCGCGCAACTGATTGAAGTGATTGATAGCGACGGCTCCAGCGCGACGGAGAATGTCGAGCGTCTGATTCGTTCATTGCACCGGCATCGGCCGATTGATGCGGCCTATACCTGCGGTTCGTCGCGTCTGATTCGCCTGTTGCAGAATTTGTCCGAGACGCTGAATTTTGAAGGCGAAGTCGCGCTGGAGCAGCAGATGGCCTGCGGGCTCGGCATGTGTTACTGCTGCGTGCGCCCGATGAAAGTCGGCATGAGCGAGCAAATTGAGAGTAAGCGCGTGTGCTATGACGGCCCGGTATTTAATCTGCGGGAGGTGGTGCTGTGATCGATCTGTCCGTCAATATCAGCGGATTGCGGCTGGCTAATCCGGTGATGCCGGCTTCCGGCACTTTCGCCGAAGGGTTAACCGAGGTGATGGACGTCAACCGGCTGGGCGCATTTGTCACCAAAACCTTTACCTTGCACCCGCGTAACGGGAATCCGCTGCCGCGCGTGTGCGAACTGGATTCCGCCATGCTCAACTCGATTGGCATTCCGGGGAAGGGCGTTGATCACTTTATTCAACATGTGGTGCCGTTCTGGCAACGTTACCAGCCGCCGCTGATTGTCAGTATTTCCGCCAATACGGCGGATGAGTTTGCCGCACTGGCCGAGCGGTTAAATGAGGTGGAGGGCATAACGGCGATCGAGGCGAATATTTCCTGTCCCAACATTGAGGCGGACGGCAAAGCGTTTGCGATAGAGGCCGGCTCCACCGCACGCGTTATCAGAGCTTTACGCAACGCGACGCGTTTACCGCTGTGGGCGAAACTGACGCCGAATACGTCGGACATCGCTTCCGTTGCTCAGGCCGTTGAAAATGAAGGGGGCGATGCCATCGTGGTCGGCAATACCCTGCTGGGGATGAGTATCGATATTCGCAGCCGCCGCCCAACGTTGGGTAACATTATGGGCGGGTTATCCGGCCCGGCGATCAAACCCATCATGCTGCGCATGGTTTATCAGTGCCATCGGCAGGTTTCCATTCCGATCATCGGCTGCGGCGGCATTAGTCATGCGCACGATGTGATTGAGTATTTTTACGCCGGCGCCAGCGCGGTTCAGGTGGGGACGGCAACATTTATTCATCCGCGCGCGATGATCACCATACTTGACGATCTTAATGAATATTGTAGGCAGCAGGGCGTCAGTCATATTGCGCAGTTGACCGGCGCGATAGTCGATGACGCCGTAACCCCTTATAGCGCTATCTACTGAAAGGGCCACGCGCCGGGGCGTTTTCCCCCCGACGCGATGGCCATGCGGCTCAGGCCGGCTCTTCTTCGATATTCAGCTTCCAGCCGGTAACGTCCCGCCAGTATTCCTGCTCGCGCTCTAAATCCAACTGCACCAGGGTATTCTGGCTGAAAAAGCCGTGTGGGAAAATCAGCGTCCAATGGTTATCGTCGGTGTTCAGGCGCAGCGTTTCCGGCGTGGTGGTGGCCTGCCGCTGATTATTCAGCAGCGTGGCGAGACGCAACAGCTGAACCATGGGCAAATACTGTTTCTTTTTGAACAGATTCAGACGCGGCAACTCTTCCAGCTTGATGGCCTTGCGGTGTAAACGCACGATCAGGGACAGCAATAACTGCTGTTCCTGATTGAAGCCGGGCAGGTTGGTATTTTGCAGAATATAGGCGGAGTGGCGGTGCATGCCGCTGTGGTTTATTCCCAGCCCCACTTCATGCAGCATCGACGCCCAGTTCAGAATCGCTTTCAACTGCGGATGAACCAGACCGGGATTGCGCTTCGCCCACTGCGCATACAACAGTTCAGACGTTTCCAGCACCCGCCGGGCCTGTTCGCGATCGATATTGTAATGACTGGCGAGGCTTTGCGCCGTACGAATGCGGATATCCTGATGGCGGAAACGGCCTTCCATTTCATACAGTACGCCTTCGCGCAGCGCGCCGTCGGACAGGCGCAATTCTTTGATCGACAGCGCGTCAAAGACGCCGCACAGAATGGCTAAGCCGGGAACCAGCACCGACTGGCGCTCTTCCGGCAGCCCCGGCAGGCTCAGCGATTTGAAGGATTTGAACTGTAAAATCTGCTCGCGCAGCATTTCCAGCCGTCCCGGCGTAATCAGGCCGTCCTTCTTCCCCATCGCCAGCAGAATTTCATGGGTCGCTTTGATGGTGCCGGAGGCGCCCAGCGCGTATTCCCAGCCGTAGATCCGATATTGCCAGGCCAGCGTTTCCAGCTTCTGGGCCGCCGCCAGACGCGCGCGTTTAAAATTGTTCTCGCTGATTTCGCCGTCGGGAAAAAACTGCTGAGCAAAGCTGACGCAGCCCATGCGGCGGCTTTCGATCAGTATCGGTTCGAAGTCTTCGCCGATGACCAGCTCGGTAGAGCCGCCGCCGATATCGATGACCAGCTTGCGGCCTTTTTCCGGCTGCGTGTGTTCCACGCCCATGAAAATCAAGCGCGCTTCTTCATGGCCGGAGATGATTTCGATCGGGTAGGGCATAATGTCGGCGGCCCGGCGCAGAAATTCCTGCGCGTTTGCCGCCTGACGCAAAGCGTGCGTGCCGACAATCGACACATTCAGCGCGGAGAACCCCTGCAACCGTTCGGCAAACAGCGCCAGGCAACTCAAACCCCGCTCCATCGCTTCCTCGCTGAGCATGTTTTGACTGTCCAGCCCATCGGCCAGATAAACGCGCTGTTTTAAACGACTCAGTACCTGAAGCGCGCCGTTCACCACGCGGGCGATCACCATATGAAAACTGTTGGATCCCAGGTCGACGGCGGCGAATTCCTGGGGTTTTACGACATTGTCATCTTCGTGTGTTAAAGGCATTATTCAGGTCTTTCTCCGGGTTGCTCAAGCGCCTTGATGTAATCATAGACGGCATTTTGCGCACGCACTTTGCGGCGGTTGCCGCGCGATACATAACGATTACTCAGTTCTTTGTCAATCACACGGGCTTTCACCGTATCGCTGAATTGAATATCAAGAATGTCCAAAATGCGATTTTTCAATATCGGGTCGAGTACTTCGACGGCGACTTCAATACGATAATCGATATTGCGCGTCATCCAGTCGGCGGATGAAAGATACACTTTCTTATCGCCGCCGTTATTAAATACATACACCCGATCGTGCTCCAGATAACGGTCGACGATACTGATAGCCTGAATATTGTCGCTGACGCCCGGCAAATCGGGGAGCAGCGAACACATGCCGCGAACCAGCAGATTGATTTTCACGCCGGCGGCGGAGGCCTGATACAGTTTCTCCACCAGCCCTTTATCCACCAGATTATTTACCTTAAGGGTAATGCCCGCCGCGATATCCGCCCGCGCGTTTTCGATTTCTTTATCGATCAATTGATAAAGTTTGTCACGCGAGTTTTGCGGCGAAACCATCAGATATTCAAAGGATACCGGGCGGTAAGGGTTCTCGATGAAGTTAAATACCCGGCGCACCTCATTGGTGATGCGTTCATCCGCGGTGAGCAACGAATAGTCGGTATACAACCGGGCGGTTTTTTCATTGAAGTTGCCGGTGCCGATATGGGCGTAACGCACGATGTGCTCCCCTTCGCGGCGGGAAATCAAAAACAGTTTGGCGTGAATTTTCAGCCCCGGCACCGAGAAAATCACATGGACTCCGGCTTCGGTCAACTGTTTGGCCCAGTGGATATTGGCCTCCTCGTCAAAACGCGCCTGCAATTCCACCACCACGGTGACCTTCTTGCCATTGTGCGCCGCATGGATCATCGAGGTGATGATGCGCGAGTCTTTGGCCACCCGGTAAATATTGATTTTGATCGCCAGCACGCTGGGGTCAAACGAGGCCTGACGCAGCAGTTCCAGCACATGCTCGAACGTATGGTACGGATAGTACAACAGGATATCGCGTTCGCGGATGGTGTCGAAACCGTTGCGGAAATGATTGAACCCGTCATGACGCAGGCGCGGCAACGGTTTGTTTTCCAGATTGGCCCGGCCTACGTTGGGGAAAGAGATAAAGTCTTTAAAATTATGGTAACGGCCGCCGGGGATCACGGAGTCAAACGAAGATATCCCCAGTTTCTCCTGCAAGATGGAGACCATGGCGTCCGGCATGTCGCGCTGATACACGAACCTGACCGGCTCCGCCGTCAGACGCTGCTTCAGACTGGAGGACATCAGTTCCAGCAGGCTGGATTCCATTTCCGTCACCAGATCGTATTCGGCGTCGCGCGTCATTTTCATCGAATAGGCGTTCAGCGCATCGTAATCGAAAAAGCCCTTGAAGATGTCATTCAGGCAGTAGCGCAGGATGTTATCGATTAAAATCATGGTCTTGCGCCGCCGCGGCGCTTCCGCCGGCAGGTTTACGAAGCGGGGTACCTTATCGGATGGGATCTCCAGCAATGCGTAATTGATTTCGTCGCCGCGAATAATTTCCACTGCCAGATAGGTGTAGTCGTCTTTCAGGAACTGCACCAGATTGGTGTCGTGCAGGATCAGGATCGGCGTGATATGCGGGCGCAAGTATTGTCTGAAATACTCTCTTAGCCAATCCTGCTGGTTGGGGGAAACCTGACGCTCGTTGACCAGAAAGATCTGGTTACGGGCCATTTCCAACAGTAAATCATTATAAAGGCTGTCAAATAGCCGATCGGTTTTCAGAACCCGCGCCTGAATCTTGCCCAGAAGGTGGCGCAAGCTGCCGTCCGACCCCTGTTCTTCGTTGATGAGAATGCGTCTTTTCAGATCGGCAAAACGAACTTTATAAAACTCATCGAGATTGTTGGAGTAAATGCCAAGAAAGCGCATACGCTCGATCAGGGGGTTGCTTTTATCTGCCGCTTCCTGAAGCACCCGTTCATTAAAGGATAACCAACTTAACTCTTTCTCAATGTAGAGTTTATCCTGACTCATTTTCACTCCGTTAGACTATATGCCGAATATCTATACCCAATAAATATCAACGCGTGATCGGGCGACAGCCGCGCGGATTCTTCCCAACTCGTTTAGTCAACGCAGCGACAGGAACGACGAGTCTGCCGGCCGTGGGTCTGAACGCGGCTCCCGGCGATCGCGCGGAGCAGAAGCCGGGTGATTTGGAGAAGCCGATACCACTGCAACTTGAAAGATGAAGGGTATAGCAACATTATGGCGCGTTCATGACGATAAAATCTAATACGCAGACGGACTTACCATTGTCATATTATGGGGGTAAAGGCGACATATGCTACCCCGTTTTTGCGGGGGGATGAACAATTAACGGAACGCCGACGAGTTGAAGATCACGGCGAGAGCGATGGAAAACACAGGTAACCGATTACAGTGCCGGGATCGCCGTGTGCTGGATGACGCGGTGGAGCATGCTCTGCGCGCGGCGGCGTTATGGCATGAGGTGAAGGATCGGCTCGGCGCTGGATCCCATCTCAACGCGGGTGATTGAAGCGTTGTTCGGCAGCCTGAAGCGGCATTTTACCCTGGTGCTGGTGACGCATAATATGCAGCAGGCGGCGCGCGTTTCCGATTACACGGCCTCTATCCATCAGGGGAAGTTAATCGAGTTTAATCATACGGATGATTTATTTACCTCGCCGGCTCAACGATGCACGGAAGATTATATAACCGGGCGGTTTGGTTAAAAACCGGCGTGTGGTTTTATGTGTTCGATCAAGATAATGAAAACTGGCTGGGAATTGTCCGTGCCATTTGAAAAACCGATGGTAAAATATACCGCATTAATCGTGCTGGCGAATGGCGGGTATAATGAGATTTAACACCATGAATGAAGGCGAAATTATTACCGAACTTTGCCGAAGAATAAAAGATGCCCGTATCCAACAGCGTTTATCTCAGGTTGATCTTGCAGAACGGGCGGGGTTAGGTATTGCGACAATTAAACGCGCGGAGATGGGGGAGTCGATAACGCTCAGCAGTTTATTGTGCATCTTGCGCGGGCTTAATCGTTTGCATCAATTGGATGGGGTTTTATTTGACGCCGAGGTGGCGGCGTTTAATGCGCAGGTGAGCGGCGAGAAAAAACGCCCGCCGCTGCGGATCCGCAAGAAATCGGCGCCTGCGGAGAAAATCTCTACTAACCACAAGAAAATAAAAGAAAAGACAAGCAGTACGATAGACTGGTATATCTCCGCCGCTGAAAACAATATTGTCTGGTCACGAGCGGAAAATAAAAAGAAATAACCCTTTCTCGTTATGTTTGTTATTTTTTACCTTGCGGCTGATTATTTACATGCTGTTAATGACGTTGATTTTATACCGTGTTTTTCCTATCCGTTTAGCGAAAACCGGTCAATGAATAAAGCGATACATTAACCGGCGGTTTTATGTGATCTGAAGCATGACGGGGATAATATCTTTATTTTCGCCGCTTATTCGCACAGCACGACTTTAATGGCTAATCCGCCGCGCGACGTTTCGCGGTACTTGGCATTCATATCCTTACCGGTTTCGAACATCGTCTCGATGACTTTATCTAATGAAACTCGCGGTTCACTGCTTCGTCGCATCGCCATGCGGGCGGCGTTGATGGCCTTAACCGCCGCGATGGCGTTACGTTCAATACAGGGAACCTGCACCTGACCGGCAACCGGATCGCAGGTCAGCCCCAGATTATGCTCCATGCCGATTTCCGCTGCGATGCAAACCTGTTCCGGGTTGGCGCCGAGTAATTCCGCCAGACCCGCCGCGGCCATCGAACAGGCGACGCCGACTTCCCCCTGACAGCCGACTTCGGCGCCGGAAATGGAGGCGTTCATTTTATATAACAGGCCGATGGCGCCGGCGGCTAAAAAGTAACGCAGGTAAGACTCCGGCGTAACCGGCTGGATGAAATGGTCGTAGTAAGCCAATACGGCGGGAATAATGCCGCAGGCGCCGTTGGTGGGCGCGGTGACCACGCGACCGCCCGCCGCGTTTTCTTCCGCGACGGCCATCGCGAACATATTGACCCAATCCATCGCATCCATGGGATCGCTGGAGAATCTGTCGTTAATGAACAATAAACGGTGCAGAGCGGAGGCGCGACGCGGCACTCGCATCGGGCCGGGCAGTACGCCTTCGGTATTCATGCCGCGATGAATGCCGTTTTGCATGGTCTGCCAGACTTTGGCGAAATAGTCTTCTATCGTTTCCCGGCCGTGCAGCGCTATCTCATTTTTCATGACGATGGCCGACACCGAGAGGCAATTATCGTGGCAATGGCGCAGCAACTTTTGCGCGGAAAAGAACGGGTATGGCGCGCGCTCCGCCTCGACGTCCGCTTGAGTGAAATTTTCCTGATCGACGACAAAACCGCCGCCGATGGAATAATAGGTTTTGCTGTAAACCAGTTCCTGCTGATGGTAAGCGCGGATTGTCATGCCATTCTCATGGAGCGGCAGATTTTCCGCCTGGAAACGCATGGCGCTCTCCAGCGGGAAAGCGACCTCGTATTGCCCGTTGAGGAGCGGCAGTCGGTGGTTTTCTTTTACCTGTTGAATAAACGCCGGGATGCTGTCGATATCGACGCTGTCCGGCAGGTTGCCGGCTAATCCCATAATGATCGCGATATCCGTATGGTGACCTTTCCCGGTTAGCGACAGAGAGCCATAAACATCGACCGCGATGCGGGTGACCGATGAAATAAGCGATTTGCCGACCAGGTCGTCCGTGAACATTTTGCCGGCTTTCATCGGGCCGACGGTATGTGAACTGGAAGGACCGATACCAATTTTGAAAATGTCGAATACGCTGACCATAATGACTTCCTCTAAAAAACGCCAGTGCGATACTGGCGTTGATATTCCCGTCATCTTTCAGGTTCCGATATGTCGGCGGCAACGTGAAATCTATTGGGCGTTCTGGATTAACCAAACAGGCTGTAAACGATAGCGGAGATGGCGATCAGCCCCATGATGGTGACGAAGACATTGCTGATGTGGCCGCTGTATTTTTTCATCGCCGGCACTTTCTGAATGGCGTACATCGGCATCAGGAACAGCAGGCAGGCGATAATAGGGCCGCCCAGCGTTTCAATCATGCGAAGAATGCTGGGGTTCAGCGTCGCCACCATCCAGGCGGTGATCAGCATGAACAGGGCGGTGATGCGGTTCAGTTTGCCGCTGGAAATACTTTTTCCCTTGCCGCGCAGCGACTTCACAATCATGCCGTTGAAACCTTCGCTGGCGCCCAGATAGTGGCCGAGGAACGATTTGGAAATGGCGATGGTGGCGATCACCGGCGCCAGATAGGCCATCATCGGGTTATTAAAGTGATTGGCCAGATAAGAGAGGATGGAGATGTTCTGGACTTTCGCTTCCATCAGCTCAGCCGGAGACAGACTTAGCACGCAGCTGAATACGAAGAACATCACGGTAATCACCATCATGATATGGCTGTAAGACAGAATGCGGGAGCACTTCTTCTCGGCCTGTTCGCCATACTCTTTACGCTTGGCGACGGCAAAAGAGGAGATAATCGGCGAGTGATTGAATGAGAAAACCATCACCGGGATCGCCAGCCACAGCGTCGCCAGCAAACTATTGCCGGTGACGTTATTGGCCAGAGAGACATTCTCGAATACCGACGTATTCCAGTGCGGCACCAAATACAGCGCCAGGACCATTAACACGGCGACGAACGGATAAACCAGGATGCTCATGGCCTTAACGATCATGGCTTCGCCAAAACGGACGATGAACATGAGTCCCAGGATCAATATTAATGACAGCAGCGCTCGCGGCGGCGCCGTTAAATGCATTTGGTGAGTAATGAAACTCTCCACCGTATTGGTGATCGCCACACTGTAAACCAGTAAAATGGGATAAATTGCAAAAAAATATAACAGAGTGATTAATTTACCCGCGCCAACGCCGAAATGTTCTTCAACCACTTCGGTTATATCTTCACCACCTTTGTTGCCCGACAATACGAAACGGCATAAAGCGCGGTGAGAATAATAGGTCATAGGGAAAGCAATAATGGCCATAATAATTAATGGTATAAGGCCGCCAATACCCGCATTTATCGGTAGAAATAATACGCCTGCGCCAATCGCGGTGCCATAAAGGCCCAGCATCCAGACGGTATCGCTTTTCCGCCAGGCTGAAGCCTGTTCTAATACCTGACTGCTGCCTTGAATTGTGCTCATGCTAGTTTCTCCTTAGTGAACACAGTGTATAAAAAATACAGTACCGGCAAGTTGCCGTTACAGGGACAAAAAATAAACAGGACATATGAAATATGTCGATGGGGAATACTGTTTGTGGCCGCATTCTATAGCGGCGCTGCCCGTGAATAATATTGATGCGATCACATAAATGAATTGACGTTAATTATTTTAATAAACATTGATATAATTTAAAACATCATAAATGATACGTTAAATATAATAGTTTTTAACAGCTCTTTTCTGATGCGTTAATTGATTTTTATAGTGTGAAAATTAACCAGAATATTAACGGAATAAAAAATAATCCGGAATAAATAATAAACGCAAATTTCGGCATGTCACGCGGAAAGTCTCTATTCGTTTTATCTCTTGGAGACGCTCTTCAGGCGCACGGCGGCGTATGCCCGAAGAGCGAAGATAACCATCAGGCGGATAACTTCTCCTGCGCCCAGCGCAGACCCGGCTGATATTCATCCGTCAGCATGGCGGCCAGCGACTGTAACGCTTGTCGCAGACGATCGCGATCCTGCGCCTGTAAGTTCAGGTGGCCGACCTTGCGTCCCGGGCGCACTTCTTTTTCATACCAGTGCAGGCGCGCCAGCGACAGCGACAGCCAGTCGGGATTGACCTCGGTGCCGATCAGATTGACCATCACCGACGTGCTATCGACGGCGGGGACAGGCATCGGCAAATCCAGAATCGCCCGCAGATGCAGTTCAAACTGACTGATAGAGGCGCCGTTCTGCGTCCAGTGACCGCTGTTGTGTACGCGCGGCGCGAGTTCATTAATCAGCAAGCGGCCATCGACGATAAAGCATTCCATCGCCATCACGCCGACGTAGCCCAGCTCCTGCATAATGGCCGACAGCATTTGCTCCGCCTGCCGCTGCAACTGCGCCGGCGGGTGGGGCAGGGCGACGCTGGCGCGCAGAATACCGTCCTGATGGAAATTGTGCGTCAATGGAAAGAACACGCAGTCGCCGTGGACGTTGCGGGCGCCGACCAGCGAGGCTTCGCCGGAAAAGTGGATGCCCTGTTCAACGATGCACTCGCCGTAGCAGTCCGCCGGCAGCGTATGCTGTTCGCCGTCGCGCAGCCGCCACTGTCCGCGGCCGTCGTAACCGCCGACGCGCCGCTTCACGATGGCCAGTTCGCCGAGACGGGCAAAAACCTGCGGCCATTCGTCGGCGTCAGCGAGCAACTGCCAGGGGGCGGTGGCCAGATTCAGCGAGTCCAGCAGTTGTTTCTGCGTCAGGCGGTCGGCCAGACGCGGGAAAATATCACGGTTGACGAACGCGGTATGCTGCGCCAGTTCCCGCGTGAGCGCGGTTTCCGGCCAGCGTTCTATCTCCGCGGTAATCACGCTGTTCTGGAAAGGAACCGATTCCGGTTCCGCATTCAGCCCGACAGGGTAGACCGCAATACCCAGCGGTTCGCCTGCCTGACGCAACATTCTGCCCAACTGACCATCGCCTAAAACGCAGACCGGTTTCATGCTTCCTCCCGCGGATCGGGATTGGCCAACACCTCGTCGGTCTGACTCTGGCGCCAGTCGGCCAGACGAATGGCGAGCGCGTCATCATGCAACGCCAGAATCTGCGCCGCCAGCAGCGCGGCGTTGGCGGCGCCGGCTTTGCCGATAGCCAAGGTTCCGACCGGAATGCCGCGCGGCATCTGAACAATCGAATACAGGCTGTCGACGCCGCTCAACGCGGCGCTTTGCACCGGCACGCCCAGCACCGGCACCAGCGTTTTGGCCGCCAGCATGCCGGGCAGATGCGCCGCGCCGCCCGCGCCGGCGATAATCACGTCAAAACCGTTCTGCGCGGCCTGTTCTGCGAAACTGAATAGCTTATCGGGCGTCCGATGGGCGGAGACGATATCAACATGAAAGGGGATATTCAGCGTAGTGAGGATTTCCGCAGCAAACTGCATGGTGGCCCAGTCACTCTTTGAACCCATGACGATGGCGATTTTTGCCGGGGCAACGTTGGATGACATGCCTGTAAAGCTCCTGTGGTTTACATGATGGTGACGGCAATGGTGTCGCGTCGGCCAGATACGCCTCAGGCACCCGCCGCGATGTTAAAAATCGCATCAATGGCGTCGGATACCGACAGGGCTCTGACTTTGAGGGCGTAGAGCATATCACGACCTTCTGGCGAGGAAAACGGTTGCGTCGCCGGGAAAAGCGGATCGTTCGCGAATCGCGCGGGGTAAAACGGCTAGAATGGAAACGAAATCAGTTCGATATCCTGAGCGGTGACTTTGATCATCGAACCTTCTTGATGCCAGGCGCCCAGTACGGCGCGGCGCGCGCGAAAATTATCGGCGACGATCTGATGGATCGCCGGGCGATGGGTATGGCCGTGGATCATGATGTTCACCTGATAGTGCTGCAAACGTTCGATAACCGCGTCTGGATTCACATCCATAATCTTCAGCGACTTGCGCTGGTTGGCCTGCTGGCTGGCCGAGCGCATGCCGGCGGCGATTCTCAGCCGTACCGCCAGCGGTAAAAGCAAAAATGCGCGCTGTATCAGCGGATTGTGAACCCGGCGGCGAAACTTCTGATAAGCGAGATCGTCGGTACACAGCGTGTCGCCGTGCAGAATCAAGATGCGCTGACCGTACAGGTCGAGCACATTCTCCGCGGGCAGCAAGGTGAGTCCGCTCTGCCGGGCGAAACGCTTGCCGATCAGGAAATCCCGATTGCCATGCACGAAATAGCAGGGGACGCCCTGGAGATGCAGCGTCAGCAGGGCATTGGCGATCGTGGTATGCAGCGGCTGCGGATCGTCATCGCCGATCCAGGCATCGAACAGATCGCCCAGAATATACAGCGCATCCGCATGCACGGCTTCATGGCGTAAAAAACGCAGAAAACCGGCGGTGATCGCCGGTTCATCAGGACTTAAATGCAGGTCGGCAATAAATAGCGTCGCCATGCGACTGCAATTACTCGCTAACGGTAACGGACGTGATGACGACGTCTTCTTTCGGCACATCCTGGTGCATACCGCTGCGGCCGGTCGCCACGCCTTTGATTTTATCCACGACGTCCAAACCTTCAACGACTTCAGCGAAGACACAGTAGCCCCAGCCGTCGGCGCGTTCGGAACGGAAGTTCAGGAAGTCGTTATCCACGACGTTAATGAAGAACTGCGCCGTGGCGGAATGCGGATCGTTGGTGCGCGCCATGGCCAGCGTGCCGCGGGTATTTTTCAAGCCGTTGTTGGCTTCATTCTTAATCGCCGCTTTGGTCGCTTTTTGCTCCATACCCGGCGCGAAACCGCCGCCCTGAATCATAAAGCCGTTGATAACACGGTGAAAAATCGTGTTGTCATAAAAACCGCTGCGGCAGTAATCCAGGAAGTTTTCTACAGTAACCGGCGCCTTGTCTGCGAAAGTGTTAATGACGATATCGCCGTGGTTTGTATGAAACGTGATCATAATAATGAACCCTACCTAGCCAAATATAATAATGGGGAACGACGCTCACAGCCTGCGGTGAACAATCAAGAGCGCACTTATAACATAACTGGCTTGCCGAGTCAGTACAGGCGGAGGCATAACCGGGGGAGGCCGTAATGGTCAATCTGCGCGGGATCCTTCGCCAACCCAAATAAACTGATTTAACGTCATGAATTTAGTGAGCTTATTTGAATGAGGTTTTTGTTGCGCCGGATCACTGTTTTTCATAATTTACTTGTTGTTTGGTTATCACCCGGATTAGTCTGAGAGCGATTCTCATTATTCTTTAATAACAACGTTAATAGACAGGTGAATTATGCTGGACAGTATTAATCGAGTATTTGATAAACCCGATTTCGGGAAGTTGTTGCTGCGTGTGTCGTTCAGTATCCTGATGCTGTTTCACGGATGGCACAAGCTTCATAGCGGTATTGGCGGCATTCAGAAAATGCTGGTTGAAGCGGGACTGCCCACATTCATCGGCTATGGCGTTTATGTCGGTGAAGTCATCATTCCGATTCTGTTGATTCTGGGGATTTTGACCCGTCCATCGGCGTTGATTTTTTCTTTCACGATGCTTGTCGCCTCGCTACTGGCGAATCCGGCTAATTTCTTCCTGTTGACGAAAACCGGCGCATGGGGCGTCGAACCCGCGGCGGTGTTCTTCTTTGCCGGTCTGGCCATCGCCTTCCTGGGTAGTGGTAAATATTCCGTAATGTCCAACCCGCGCTGGCGCTGATAATCTTTTTGTCTATCCATGGCGCTATTGTTCCAGGCCCGGTGAATTCCGGGTCTTTTTATACTTATTCCTTATCGATTATCCGCTTATTGCGCAGACTCAGTCTTGCAATAGCGCAGGGTTCAGGTTTCAATACGCCGTTAGAGTTGAAAAGCCCTAAATAAATCGATGTTGCTCACGCTGACAGCGAACAATGATTCACCTATCCTGCGAACACCATGGAATGCCCTGATGCTAAAGATTTTTAATACACTGAGTCGCCAAAAAGAGGAATTCAAACCTATCCACGCTGGTCATGTGGGGATGTATGTGTGTGGCATTACCGTTTATGACCTGTGTCATATTGGTCACGGGCGTACTTTCGTGGCATTTGATGTGGTGGCGCGTTATTTACGCTATCTGGGATACTCGTTGAAATATGTCCGCAATATTACCGATATTGACGATAAAATCATCAAGCGTGCGGCGGAAAATGGTGAAACCAGCAACCAGTTGACCACCCGCATGATCGCGGAAATGCATGCCGATTTTGATGCGTTGAATATTCTGCGCCCGGATGTCGAGCCGCGCGCCACCCACCACATTAACGAGATCATCGAACTGGTGCAAAAGCTGGTGGAACGGCGTCACGCCTATGTCGCCGCTAACGGCGATGTGATGTTCTCCGTGGATACCGCGCCGGGGTACGGCGTGTTATCGCGTCAGGATCTCGATCAGCTACAGGCCGGCGCGCGGGTAGAAATTACCGAAGTGAAGCGCAACCCGATGGACTTCGTACTGTGGAAGATGTCCAAACCCGGCGAACCGCACTGGTCCTCGCCGTGGGGCGAAGGCCGCCCTGGCTGGCACATCGAATGTTCGGCGATGAACTGCAAGCAGTTGGGCGATCATTTTGATATTCACGGCGGCGGATCGGATCTGATGTTTCCGCACCATGAAAACGAAATCGCCCAATCCACCTGCGCCCATGACGGCCCTTACGTCAACTATTGGATGCATTCCGGCATGGTGATGGTCGACCGGGAAAAAATGTCGAAGTCGCTCAATAACTTCTTCACCGTGCGCGATGTCTTGGCGTATTACGATGCTGAAACCGTGCGCTACTTCCTGATGTCGGGCCACTACCGTAGCCAGCTTAATTACAGCGAAGAAAATCTGAAACAGGCGCGTTCGGCGCTGGAACGTCTGTACACCGCGCTGCGCGGTACGGACAGCGACGTGGCGGCGCAGGGCGGAGAAGCGTTTGAAGCGCGCTTTCGTGAAGCGATGGACGATGACTTCAACACCCCGGAAGCCTATTCCGTGCTGTTCGACATGGCGCGCGAGGTTAATCGCCTGAAGGCGGAGGATCGGCATGCGGCTAATCAATTGGCCTCTGCGCTGCGTAATCTGGCGAAAGTGCTGGGCTTGCTGGAGCAGGATCCGGAAGTGTTCCTACAGGGCGGCGCGCAGACGGACGATGACGACGTTAAAGAAATCGAACGGCTGATCAAGCAGCGAAAAGATGCCCGTCAGGCAAAAGACTGGGCGCTGGCGGATGAGGCGCGCGACAGGCTGAACGAGATGGGCATTATTCTGGAAGACGGGCCGCAGGGAACCACCTGGCGGCGTAAATAGTTTCCGGCGTAAAGCCGTTTCAGCTCTCCGCCTATTAACGCCGGCGGAGAGCCGCCGCTGAAACCGCGAGCGGTAACGGCAAAATGGAGCATAACGCCGTCCTCTCGATGCGCTGAGAGCCGACGTTATGCTCGGCCTGATGTTATCAGGCGCTGACTTCCACCGTCGCACCGTCAAATTGGACTTTCTGCCCGGCAACGATTTTGCAGCGCTTGCGCGTTTCCGTTTGCCCGTCGACGGTGACTTCGCCGGCGGCGATGGCCACTTTGGCCGCCGCGCCGCTTTCACTCCAGCCCAGCAGTTTCAATAAGTCGCACAGTTCAACGTGCGGATGTCGGTCGAGATGAAAAATTTCCATAATATCCTGATTCTTATGCCTTAAGCGCCGTCGTTAACGTGCGGCGCCATCGTGATATTCCTCGCAAGCCTGCAAGGTATTTTGAATTAAGGTCGCCACCGTCATCGGCCCCACGCCGCCCGGCACCGGGCTGATATAGGCGGCTCTTTCCTGCGCGGCATCGAACGCCACGTCGCCGACGACTTTACCGTTTTCCAGACGATTGATACCGACATCGAACACCACCGCACCCGGTTTGATCCACTCGCCGGGAATGAAACCCGGTTTACCTACGGCCACCACCAACAGATCGGCGTGTTCGATATGGTGGCGCAGATCTTTGGTAAAACGATGGGCCACCGTCGTGGTGCAGCCCGCCAGCAGCAGTTCCAGGCTCATGGGCCGACCGACGATATTGGATGCGCCGACGACCACGGCATTCAGACCGTGAGGGTCGATATGATAACGTTCCAGCAGCGTGACGATCCCGCGCGGGGTGCAGGCGCGTAAACGAGGCGCGCGTTGGCAAAGCCGCCCGACGTTGTACGGGTGGAACCCATCGACATCTTTATCGGGCGAAATGCGCTCAATCACTTTGGTATTGTCGATGCCTTCAGGCAGCGGAAGCTGAACCAGAATACCGTCAATCGTCTTATCCGCATTGAGCCGATCGATGAGTCCCAGCAATTCGGCTTCGGTCGTGGTCGCCGGTAAGTCATAGGAGCGGGAGATAAAGCCGACTTCTTCGCAGACTTTGCGTTTGCTGGCGACATAAATCTGCGAGGCGGGGTTTTCGCCGACCAGGATAACAGCGAGGCCCGGCGCGCGTTTACCTGCCGCCAAACGTTGTTTTACTCGTGCAGCGACTTCGTCTTTGACCTGCTGCGCAATCGTTTTACCATCAATAATCTTTGCTGCCATCTGAGATGAGGTCCATCAATGTTAAATACGGAAGAAGTGGCGCTATTTTGTCAGAAGCCGGGCGCGCTGTCAGGCTTTGCGTCAATATAATCATCTGAATGGCGGCAAATCAGCCCTTCACCTTTCGCCTGTCGTTGCGCGTACTGAAGTTTGCCGGGCCAGGTTGCCGCCATCTCCGTCCTAGTCGATCAGCGCCAACTGCTGTCGTTGCGGATCCCAGCGCCAGCAGGGGATGCCGCCCTCGATACGCACGCCGCCAAGCCAGCGGACGGCGGGATGGCAGCGCATCCAGTCCAGCCGATTCGCCAGAAGCTGCCGACCGACCGGCGTCAGATGCAACGTATCGGATGCGGCATCCAGCAACAGCGCCGGTTCCGGCGCCAGCCGCAGTCCGTCGATTATCGCATCCAGCATGATATCTCCGAGCCAGGGGAGCGGTTCATGCTGCTCCATCAGCGTACGAAAAAGCTGCTTATAGGAGGCGGGCTGTTCGGCCAGGCAGCGCAGCACCAGCTGTTCGGTCAAACCGAGCCCATTGACGATATCAGGAAATTCCCGGCAGTGACGCCGCAGCGCCTGAGGCGCAAAGGGCAGGTCGCTGCCGACGCCGTCGGCCAAAGAGAGCAGCGGCGCGGGGTTATCCGAACGCAACCTCTCCCACACCTGATGACCCTGACGACATTGCCGGGCGCTCACGGGCTGACGCGACTGCCAGAGCAGCAGCAAGGCTTCCGCGGGGAGTTGTCCGAGACCGAGAAAGCGACGGCTGCCGGGGTAGCGATCGACCGTGACCATTTCCAGCAATGGCGCGGGGCGGGTATGAAAATGCGCCAGACAGCGCGCCAGGATTAACTGATCATAGCTGTCGTGTTCAAACCACAGCACGATGCGTTGATAGCGATTGGCCGCGGACAACAGCGTTTGTTCTTCCTGTTCACGCTGTTGCAGAAGCCGCCGCCGACTGATGCCCATGCGGGCGGCATAGTGATCGGCAAGAAATTCCACGCGCGTCGACAGCCAGTCATCCCCGCTATGCACCGGCCCCTGGCAAAACGGATCGCTATAGGCCAGATAATCGCCGGTAAATCCCGCCTGCTGGAGCCGGTGCTGAATATCGGCGCCGCAGCGGATATGTAGGGTGGAAAGCGCGTAGTCCGGCGCAGCGCCTTGGGCGTCAATCGTTTTTCTTGCCTGCTCCATCGCCTCGACATGGGCTTTCAGTTTCGGCCAGCTTGGCGCCCCCAACTCCTGCGCGATAATCCATTGGGCATCGCTCAGTTGTCCATGCGACTGCGCCAGCTGTTCTGGCGTCAGGCCGGGGTGGTAACGTTGAAAACGGGCAATAGCGTCAGGCTGAGATTGCCGGATGGCGTTACGCAACGCTTTTGCGCGTTTACGCTGTTGTTCAAGGTTGATGCGAAATGGCGAGGAAAATACGGCAGGCTGGGATGATGTCATCGTTGCGCCCCTTTTCTAAGGTCTGTGTCCGCCAATCAGACAGAAAAGGGAAAGCCAATAAGGCATACCGTTTCATCGATCATGGGCGCAGCCCTTTCCGCGGACGAGGAGGCGTCGATCACGCCATCCGCACGTTAGCAAAACGCGCCGCCGTTTTCAATCGCCGTCGTTCCGTCAAACAACCGTCTTTCATCACTTCCCGTACGTTATATTAATTAATGTAATTGTTTCTTTGCCGCTCTATTAATGTCTGTGATTATTAAAAAGCAAACGGCCTGCTGAAAAATAAAATCATTTTAATTTAAAATATTGATTAATAATATTTTATTTATTTTTTCCGTATTATAACAGATAGCGTTTTTATCTCTTTTTTTCCTCATCTTGTTTTTTAAATCACGGCTATACTTTAGTTGATTTAATGTTTTGTTGTTTCACAACATGCTGGCTGTTAAACATAGGCGGCATCAAAGGAGTTTTTGGGTATGAGCGTTATGAATGAACTGCATGTGGCAAAAAAAATATCGTGGGGGAGTATTATTGGCGGGGTAATAACGGTATTGGCGGTGTCGTTATTGCTGTCTACGCTGGGTACCAGTCTGGGATTCTCGATGGTGGATCCGTTGTCCGATAATCCGGTTAACGGCGCCGGGACCACCGTCCTGGTTTGGTCCGCCATTTCCATCATCATCAGTCTGGCCGCAGGGGCGTTTATTGCCGGCCGCCTGGCCGCGATGGACGGCTTGATTCATGGTTTCCTGGTTTGGGCCACGGCGTTGATCGTCGCCGCGGTTCTCGGCACCGCGGTGCTGGGCGGCGCGATGAAAGCCACCGGTAATGCGTTGGGGTCGGTGGCGTCACTGACCGGCAACGCCATTTCCGGCGTGGGTTCCGCCGTCGGCGGCGGTTTGCAGGGGCTTGCCAATATGGGCGGTCAGGCATTCGATAATCTTAATCTGGATACTAAGATGCAACCGGAAACGGTAAGCAACGACGTCGCGGCGGCTTTGCGTAAGAGTAATATCGCCTCGTTGCAGCCGGAGTATATGCAAACGCAGTTGGAAGGCGCGAAAAATGAAATTACCGAAGCGGTAAAAGAAATTGCGCTTAACCCATCCAACAGCGATGCGATTATTCAGAGCCTGACCGACAAGCTGAAAAAACGCGGTGAAGCGTTATCGAAAGATGTCGATCGCGCCAGCGTAACCAAAGCGCTGTCCGAAAACACCAACATGACGCAGGATGAAGTCAACAAAACCGTTGATAATCTGATTGCCGCCAAAGACAAGAGCGTTCAGGTGGTCAATCAACGGTTGAATGACGTTCAGGCCAATATCGAACAGGCTAAACAGCAATATGCTGACCTGAAACAGAAAGCGCGCGAGGAAGCGGCTGCCGCTGCGTCCGCTCTGGCCCACGCCGCGCTGTGGTCATTCTTCGCTTTGCTGATTGGCGCGATCGTCAGTGCGCTGGCTGGACTGTGGGGCGTTAAAACCTGCGATAAACGTTTTTGCGCCAAGTAATATTGATCGCTAATTAACAACGCAGACCGAGCGCCGCCTGTTTTTATGTCAACAGGCGGCGCTTTTTATGACGGGCGGCCGGTCAAATACGCAACCGGCGGCGCTTGCAAATGATGCGATCAGGCCTGGCTAATGCCCAACGGCGTATCCGACCGGGCATCGACCTTAAACGCCGCCATGGCCATGACTAACTGACGGGATTGATCTTCGAGGGAACGGGTTGCCGTTGCGGACTCTTGCACTAAAGCCGAGTTTTGCTGGGCGACATCCTCCATCTGATTAACCGCGACATTGACTTGATCGATACCGTGGCTTTGTTCTTTCGACGCATTGGCGATTTCTTTCATCAGAACATTGATATTGGTGATTTGCTCTGCAATGGCGGACATGGTTTCGTCAGCTTTCGCCGTGAGCTGCGAGCCTTCGTTCACATGCCGGTTGGAGTCGGCGATCAGCGCGTGAATCTCTTTCGCCGCCTGAGCGCTGCGCTGCGCCAATGTTCTGACTTCATTGGCGACCACGGCGAATCCCCGACCTTGTTCGCCGGCCCGGGCGGCTTCCACGGCCGCATTCAACGCCAGAATATTGGTCTGGAATGCGATGCCGTCAATGACGCTAAGAATGCCGGCGATACTATTGGCGCTTTGAGAAATGTCTTTCATTTTATCCATCGCGTCTCGTACCACCTTATTACCTTGTTTGGCGATCTTGGCGACGTTTTCGGCGAGCTCATGGCCTTGTTCGGCATTATCCGCATTGTGTCTGACGGTGGCGGTCAACTGTTCCATACTGGCGGCTGTCTGCTCCAGCGAGGAGGCGGAAATTTCCGTACGACGAGAGAGATCTTCGTTGCCTGATGCCAGCTCGCGGCTGCCGACATCAATTTGTATGCAGGCATCCCGCACGCGTATCACAGATTCGGCAAGCGATTGCTGCATTGTCTGTAAAGCGGCGTTGAGTCGTCCCAGCTCATTGCGGCCGGGCGCGGGAACTTCTTGCGTTAAATCACCGACAGACACGTATTCCAGATGATGGATAGCGGTATTGAGCGGCGTGAGCAATAGTTTTCGCAACACCACCCAGGCGAGGAGGATCAGCGCAAATGTCAGCAGGCAACATAATCCGATCATCAGCAGCATCAGTTTTTTGTCATTGGCGGCGGTTTCCAACTGTTCCAGCCCGGTTTTTTGCGCATATTCAAAAAACGTTTTATTGGCGGTATCGAATTTTGTCCCCAACGAACGCAGACGGTTTTCAATTAACCAGTAATATGTCTGACTATCCTGTTTATTCAGCGCATCCAGCATGGGTTGAATACCTTGCGCAAAATAGTCCTGATAGGCCTGGTTAATTTCATTCGCCAGCGCTTCCCCCTGTCCGGTTCCTTTCGCCGCGGCGAAAAAACGCTGTAGATCTTCTTGCGCCGCATTGGCATATTGCGCCGAACGTCCCGCGGCGGCGGCGGCATCTTCAGGTTTATTCACTTCCATGTTGCGTACCGCCAGCGAGGCGGCAACGCGAATTCGCTGCATATTGGTATTACTGCTGGCCAGATTGCCCAACTGAATTCCCTGAGTCAGATTTACGGCATGCAGCGATTGATAGCTCTTATTGATGGCGATAATGCCTATTGCGCTGACGCTAAGTAATAAGAAAGCCATTAACGTCAATAAAATCAATAACCCAGAACGGATAGATAATGTTTTTAACATGGTAACTCCTGCCTGGACGTGAGAATGAAAACGCGATGGAGTACGGGTGATTATTTCATCGACGTTCGGCGGAATAACTTTAGTTAATTAAATTGATGATTGGCCTCGAGCCAGAAAGAAGAATATTGAGGTAGCGATTTGAATTTAAATGAATAAATTTATTCTGCGCGTTTTAATCTCAATAGATATGTTGCATTGGTTTTCCCGCACTGGCCGTTGGCCCTTTTTCCGGCGGTGAGCGGGCCGCCGGCCGGCGTGGGGTGAAAATATCCGAGAGTCCGCGCGGCGTTTTTTCAGACAAAGTACTAAATCCTGTGCGCCGGCCACTGTTCTATACTCATTATCAAGCCCTTGACAGGGCGGATGAACGGAGGAAAGAACATGGTTACGCTTAATGCAATCTCTTCAGTTCCATCTGGCGCGGCGCTCAGCAGCCAGGATAACGTACAACGGATTGCCCGTTTACCGGCATTATCCAGAGAGTCCTCCGATCAGCGGTCTTCCGGCAACGCCGGCGAGGATGAGGCCATGCAACTTCAGGCCAAAATGCTGCAAGCGCAGATTGAATCGCTGCAACAACAGCTGGACGGGCTACAGAGCGGGCGCGACAGGTCAGCCTATCATGCCGGGAGCGATGCGCAGAGCGGGAGCGAAACGCCGCCTGCCGACGGCATTAATCGCCCGACGGCCGCCAATCGAGTCAACGTTTACATCTAGGCGCTCCGCGTAAAGGTTTGATCGCCATTGCGGGCGCCAACGCTTCGCGCGTGACGGCGCTGCGCAATGGCCGTCAATCGTCCGGCGCGCAAGGCGCCGCCTCTTCGACCAGACGTTCGTAACAGACAGATTGTTGTCTTTTCATGTCGACGCGAGCAAAAAATCCTTTGCAGGATAACCGTTGATAACCCATGATTTAAACCGTGGTTTACTTTCCTTTTTGCAGGTCTGTATTGGACTTATATGCGGCGTTACGCCAGCGCGTGGTTCGGACGCACTGGTACACCAATAGAAAAAGCTACCGGGTGCTGTTCTGGCGCGAAATTACGCCGCTGGCCGTGCCTATCATGCTGGAAAATGCCTGCGTACTGCTGATGGGGGTGCTTAGCACCTTTCTGGTTAGCTGGCTGGGTAAGGCCGCGATGGCGGGCGTGGGACTGGCCGATAGTTTCAACATGGTGATCATTGCTTTCTTCGCCGCCGTCGATCTCGGCACGACGGTGGTGGTGGCGTTCAGCCTCGGCAAGCGGGATCGGCGGCGGGCGCGCGACGCGACGCGCCAATCGCTGGTGCTGATGACGATCGTCGCGCTGGTGCTGGCGCTGAGCATCCATCTGGCGGGCGAGCAAATCATTAATCTCATTGCCGGCCAGGCCGAACCCGAGGTGAAAAGGCTGGCGCTCTCTTATCTGCAAACCACGGTATGGAGCTACCCGGCGGCGGCCATCGCGTTAATCGGCAGCGGCGCGCTGCGCGGCGCCGGCAACACCAAAATCCCGCTGCTGATCAACGGCGGCATGAATATCCTCAATATCGTGATTAGCAGCCTGTTGATCTATGGTCTCGGCTCCTGGGAAGGGCTGGGTTTTATCGGCGCCGGTCTGGGGCTGACCATTTCACGTTATATCGGCGCGCTGGGCATTATTTATGTGCTGATGATCGGCTTCAATCCGGCGCTGCACATCACGTTGAAAAGCTATCTGACCCCGCTGAAGTTCAATATTCTCGCCGAGGTGTTGGGCATCGGCATCCCGGCCAGCATCGAATCCGTGTTGTTTAACGGCGGCAAGTTGCTGACGCAAATGTTCGTCGCCGGCATGGGGACTAACGTCATCGCCGGTAATTTTATCGCATTTTCCGTCTGTTCGTTGATTAACCTGCCGGGCAACGCGCTGGGTTCGACGGCGACCATTATTGTCGGCCAGCGTCTCGGCAAGGGGCAAATCGCGCAGGCCGAGCGCCAATTGCGTCATATTTTCTGGCTGTCGACCATCGGCCTGACGCTGATCGCCTGGTGTACGGCGCCGTTCGCCGGGCTGTTCGCCTCCTTCTACACCCAGGAGCCGGACGTGAAACACGTCGTGGTGATCCTCATCTGGCTGAACGCGTTGTTCATGCCGATCTGGGCTGTATCCTGGGTATTGCCCGCCGGGTTGAAGGGCGCGCGCGATGCGCGCTTTGCCATATGGGTCTCCATGCTGGGCATGTGGGGCTGCCGCGTGGTGGCGGGTTATACGCTGGGCATCGTGTTGGGTATGGGCGTGGTGGGGATCTGGCTCGGCATGTTCCTCGACTGGGCGGTGCGCGGCGCGTTTTTCTACTGGCGCATGGTCAGCGGACGCTGGCTATGGAAATATCCCCGGGTGAAGCATCAGGACGAGACGCGCTGAGGCTGTGCTTTTGGCGTTGTGGGATTGATTTAACATCGACATGTCGCGTCTGCGGGAGGGGCGGCAACGGTTTATGGCAAATCAGCGGCATGCTAACCCTCCGCCGCCGATTTGCCTGTGCAATGCTGGACTACTCAGCCGTAATGCGGCCCAGTTCGGCGCCGGCGTCCAGCAGGTCGCCGGCGTTAGCCGACTGAGACAGTCTGCCGGCGCGCGGAGCGACGATCTGCGTTTCCATCTTCATCGCTTCCATCACCGCCAGCGGATCGCCCGCCTGCACCAGCGCGCCGTCCTCGACCAGCCAGGCATGCAGATTGCCGGATAGCGGGGCGCACAGTCGATCGTCCGACTCCGGCTGGCTATCCTGCGGCGCTGCGCTTTCCGCCGATGCGGGCAGAGAACCGAGATTGCGCAGCAGCGCGGCGGGCAGGCCGAGCGTACAGCGGCGACCGTCTATTTCGATCGTGCTGCGCAGCAGTTCCGTACCGGCGGGCGGCACGGTGCGCGGCGCGATATCCGCCAGCCCGGCGAAATCCGTTTCGATCCAGCGGGTGTGGACGCGAAAACCCTGTTCGCCGGTGAAATCGGCCTGGGCTAATACCGCCTGATGAAACGGCAGCACGCTGGCCACGCCGTCGATGCTGAACTCGCGCAGGGCGCGACGCGCGCGCGCGATGGCCTGTTCGCGGGTGGCGCCGGTAACAATCAGCTTAGCCATCATGGAGTCGAAGGCGCCGGGTACCAGCGACCCGCGCGCGACGCCGGTATCCAGTCGGATGCCGGGGCCGGAGGGCGGCTGAAATTCCGTGATCGCGCCCGGCGCCGGCAGGAAGCCCTTGCCCGCGTCCTCGGCGTTGATGCGAAACTCGATGCTGTGGCCGCGCGGCGTCGGCGTGGCGCTGAATGACAACGGCAGGCCTTCGGCGATGCGCAACTGTTCGACCACCAGATCGACGCCGGTGGTTTCTTCGGTCACCGGGTGTTCGACCTGGAGGCGGGTATTGACTTCAAGGAAAGAGAGCGTGCCGTCCGCGCTAAGCAGAAACTCCACCGTGCCGGCGCCGACATAGCCCGCTTCGGCGCAGATATCGCGCGCCGCCTGATGTATGCGCTGGCGCTGTTCGTCGTTCAGGAACGGCGCCGGCGCTTCTTCGATCAATTTTTGATTGCGCCGTTGCAGTGAACAATCACGGGTACCCACTACCACGATATTGCCCGCGCGATCGCCTAAAATCTGCGCCTCGATATGGCGCGGCCGGTCGAGAAACTTCTCCAGAAAACATTCGCCGCGCCCGAACGCCGCGGTCGCTTCGCGCACTGCCGACTCATACAGCTCGGCCGCTTCATCCATCCGCCAGGCGACCTTGAGTCCCCGACCGCCGCCGCCGAAAGCGGCCTTAATGGCGATCGGCAGACCGACCTGTTCGGCGAAGGCCAGCACCTGTTCGGCGTTGTCTACCGGTTCGGCGGTGCCGGACACCAGCGGCGCGCCGACGCGCTGAGCGATCTTGCGCGCCTGCACCTTATCGCCCAAGGCTTCAATGGTCGTCGGATCGGGGCCGATCCAGGTCAGACCGGCATCGATGACGGCCTGGGCGAACTCGGCGCGTTCGGACAGAAAGCCGTAGCCGGGATGGACGGCGTCGCAGCCGCTGCGTTTAGCGATGGCAAGCAGTTTGTCGATAGCCAGATAGGTATCGGCCGGACGCTGGCCGTCCAGTCCCCAGGCTTCGTCGGCGCAGCGTACGTGCAGCGCGTCGATATCGGCGTCGGCGTACACGGCCACCGACTGTAAACCATAATCGCGACAGGCGCGGGCGATACGAACGGCGATTTCGCCGCGATTGGCGATAAGAACTTTTTTCATAGCGTCTTCTTCTGATCGTTCGGATGCGGCTGAGTATCATCCAGTTCGCAAAACGTGGTTATCGGATTAAAGCGAATGCGGGCGCCCGGCGGGATCTGGCCGGCCAGATCCAGATGGTAGCTGGCGACCGCACCGATTACCGGATAGCCGCCGGTCAGCGGATGATCGGCAAGGAACAGCACCGGCTGACCGCTGGCCGGCACCTGAATCGCGCCGGGCGAGGTGCCTTCGCTGGGCAGCTCGCTCTGGTTGCTGCGCGTCAGCGGTTGTTCGCCGCTCAGCCGGATGCCCACCCGGTTTGACTGCGGCGTAACCAGCCACAGCTGGCTGGCCAGTAGACGAAGGGCTTGCTCGGTAAACCAGTCGCTGCGCGGCCCCATAACGACGTCGAGGGTGACGACCTGTTGGCTGGTCGGCAGGTCGTCGGCCGGTTCTTCGCTGAGCGATACCGCGTGCCGCGCGCCGACGCCGCCGATAGCCAGTCGGTCGCCGGCGCTCAGCGGTTGCGGGCCGAGCTGCGCCAGGGTATCGCGCGACAGGCTGCCGAGCACCGGCTCGACGGCAAAGCCGCCGCGCACCGCCAGATAACCGCGCAACCCCTGCTGCGCGACGCCCAGCGTCAGACGGTCGCCGTCTTCCAGCAAGAGCGGGCGCCAGGCCTCGGCCGGCAGCGATGCGCCGTCGCGGGTCGTCAGGATGAGCGGCATGCGGGCGCCGGTGACCGCCACCAGCGCCCGACCGCGGCAGACAAGACTCAGCCCGCCGTGCAGGATCTCGATGCAGGCGCTGCCGATCGGGTTGCCCACTGCGCGGTTGGCGGCGCGCAACGCGCCGCGATCCAACGCGCCGGAGGCGGACACGCCCTGGCCGGTCAGGCCCGGTCGGCCAAGATCCTGGAGCAGACTTTGCAGGCCGGGCGAAACAATCTCCAGCACATCTTTCCCCTGCGGCGCATCGGCGGACGGCGCGGCCGGTTCGTCGGCCGGCGGGCTGTCTGGCTGCGGGCCGGCGTCGTAGAAACGCACGCGATAGCCGGGCTGTAGCAGCGCCGGTTGCTCGCGCGAAAGATCCCACATTTTCAGCGGGGTCACGCCGAGGATTTGCCAGCCGCCGGGGCTGGCCTGCGGATAGATGCCGCTGAATTCGCCGGCCAGCGCCACGGCGCCCGCCGGGATTTTGGTGCGCGGCGTCGCGCGGCGCGGTACGCGGAATTCAGCGCCGCCGGTCAGGTAGGCGAACCCGGGCGCGAACCCGGTGAACGCCACGCTGTAGTCGCTCCCGGTGTGGCGCCGGATCAGTTCATCGACGCTGATGCCGAGTCCTTGCGCGACGTCGGCCAGATCCTCGCCGTTATAATGCACCGGAATTTTAATCAGTTGGCTGGCGCGCTCGGTGCGCCGGCTGACATCGCGGCTGGCGATATCGGCGATCAGTTCATCGCGCCGGACGGCTTCCGGCCGAAAATAGATCAGCAGGGTGCGGGCGGCGGGAATAATCTCCTCCACGCCCGCGATCGGATCGCTTTGCAGCGCCCCGAACAGGGCCAGCGTTTCGTTCAGATCGTCGAGTTCGACCAGAATCGCGTTCAGGTTAACGGGTAAAAAACGCAAGGGCGACTCCTAGACATGCCAGGTGCTGTCGGGCACATCGGTGATAAACATATGTCCCGGCGCATGCGTGATGGCGAAAGGTACGCCGGACGCCATCACCGCCGCCTGCGGCGTCACCCCGCAGGCCCAGAACACCGGCAGCTCGCCGGGCTCTATGCGCACCGCGTCGCCGAAATCGGGGCGCGCCAGATCGGCGATGCCCAACTGCTCCGGCGCGCCGATATGCACCGGCGCGCCATGCACCGCCGGAAATCGGCCGGAGATCGTCGCGGCGTCCGCCACCCGGTCCGCCGGGATCGGCCGCATGGAGACCACCATCTCGCCGTGCAGCCGGCCCGCCGGGCGACACTGGCGGTTAGTGCGGTACATCGGCACATTGCTGCCGTCGGCGATATGGCGCACCTCGATCTCCGCTTCCTGTAGCGCCGTTTCGAAAGTGAAGCTGCAACCGATAAGGAAGGTGACCAAATCGGGATGTTCTTGCCATAGGGCGCTGGCGTCGCTGACTTCTTCCACCAGCTTGCCGTCGCGCCAGAGGCGGTAGAGCGGAAAATCGCGGCGCAGATCGGCGCCTTCCGCGAGAATGGTGGTGTGGCTGCCGGGATCGCTGACGTCCAGCACCGGACAGGCGCGCGGATTGCGTTGGGCGTACAGCAGAAAATCGTAGGCCCATTCGCGCGGCAACGCGATCATATTGGCTTGCGTCATGCCGGGCGCGACCCCGGCGGTAGGTTCGACCAGCCCGTCGCGGTAACGGGCGCGAGCGGCGCGGGCGGCTTCAATCGCCTGGCGTTTGGCTTGTTCTAACGTATCCATTAATCCTCCTGAGCGGTAAAGGGACGAAGCGCGACGCCGGCCTTTTCCAGCGCGAGACGCACCTGGCGCGCCATCTCCAGCGCGCCCGGGCTGTCGCCGTGTACGCAAATCGAGTCGGCCTGAACCGGCGTCAGCGTACCGTCGATGGCTTCGACCACGCCGTCTTCCACCAGCCGGAGCATGCGTTGCGCCACGTCTGCGGCGTCATGCAGCACGGAACCGGGCAGACGGCGGGAAACCAGCGTGCCTTCGGCGGTGTAGGCGCGATCGGCGAAGGCTTCGGCCACGGTTGTCAGGCCTTTTTCGCGCGCCAGGTCGAGCAGCGGGGAGCCGGCGAGGCATACCAGCACCAGGCTGGCGTCGATTTCGAGGATCGCCTGAATCACGTCGAGCGCCTGACGCCGGTCGCCGGCGATGGTGTTATAGAGCGCGCCGTGCGGCTTGACGTAGCTCACCGTGGCGCCGGCGGAGGTCGCCAGGCCTTTCAGCGCGCCGATTTGATATATCACGCCGGCGGTCAGGTCGGCGCTGGCGATATCCATATTGCGGCGGCCGAAGCCCGCCAAATCCGGATAACCGACGTGCGCGCCGACCGCTACGCCGCGCTGTCCGGCGGCGCGCAGCGTGCGCAGAATGCCGGCCGGATCGCCGGCGTGAAAACCACAGGCGACGTTGGCGCTGGTGACGATGTCGAGCATGGCGTCGTCATCGCCCATTTTCCACTGGCCGAAACTCTCGCCCAGGTCGCTGTTTAAATCGATAGTCGTCATATAAGCGTCCTCGTATCAGGCTCCGTTATCATATTCATTAAAGGAAAGCGAAGATCGGACCGATGGATTTGACTGCCATATACCAGGTCAGTACACAGGTAATGGCGCCGATCAGCAGCAGCCAGCGTGAATAATGGTGGCCGCCCATCAGGTCGCTGCGTCGCCAGCCGACGTACATGAACAGCGTCAGCCCGATGGGCAGAATCAGCCCGTTGAATCCGCCGGCGAACACCAGCAGCGCCGCCGGCGGCGTGCCGAGCAGCAGATAAACCAGTAGGGAAAACGTGATAAAGATCACCGTCGCCTGATTGCGTCCCCGTTCGGTGATTTTGGGTTTGAATACGGTAACAAATGAGATTGAGGTGTAGGCGGCGCCGATGACGCTGGTGATGCCCGCGGCCCACAGGATCAGGCCGAACGCGCGCAGACCGAATTCGCCGGCCGCGGCCTGGAATGCCTGAGCGGCCGGGTTGGCGCCCTGGCCGGAGGTATCGATGATCACGCCGCTGGCCACCACGCCGAGAATGGCGAGGAACAGAATATAGCGCATTACCCCGGTCACCATGATGCCGTGCAGCGCGGCTTTGGATACTTCGTTGATATGTTCCGCGCCGGTGGCGCCTTTATCCAGCAGTCGGTGGGCGCCGGCATAGGTGATATAGCCGCCGACCGTGCCGCCGACGATCGTGGTGATCGTGGCGAAGTTGACGTGATCCGGCCAGACGGTTTGGCGCAGCGCCTCGCCCAGCGGCGGGTTGGAGGCGAAGGCGACGAACAGCGTCAAACCGATCATCAGCAGTCCGAGCACGATCATAATACGGTCGACCGCGACGCCGGCGCGGCGTGAGATAAAGATGCCGATGGCGATAATGGCGCTCAACGCGCCGCCCCATTTCGGCGGCAGGCCGAGCATGGCGTCCAGCCCGAGGCCGGCGCCGGCGATATTGCCGATATTGAACACCAGACCGCCGAAAATCACCAGCACCGCCAGCAGGTAACCGCTGCCTGGCAGCGTAGCGTTGGCGATATCGGAAGCGCGCATGCCGGTCAGCGTCACGATGCGCCAGACATTTAGCTGGACGACGAAGTCGATCAGAATTGAGGCGAGGATACCGAAGGCGAATGCGGCGCCCATGTTGGCGGTAAAGGTGGCGGTCTGCGTGATGAATCCGGGGCCGATGGCCGAGGTGGCCATCAGAAATATCGCCGCGATTAGCGAAGCTCGGCGCTTTTTAGCGAAATCGCTGGTTACCTGGGTTGACATAATGCGCACTCCTGGTGGGGATGTTTAACGATAAAAAATGCAATAGCTGTGCCAGAGTAGGGTGACTGGAGGTAAGTTGTTGGCTTATATGAATTGTTTTGTTCAACAATAATGCCCGGACGGGCGATGGATTGACCCCATACCGTTCATTGTAGTCGCATAATGCACTTTCGTGGTGCATTCGCGGCATCGGCAACGGGCCGGTACACCATTTGCTTGACGGGTGATGAGTAACTCGGAGATGATCGCAGCCACCGGCAGGACGTTCGCCGCGCCGGATTGCAGGCAATGGATGGATGATGAAGAAAGAATTACCTGAGGATACCCGCCCGTTGGGGGAAAAAGTGACGCAGGAAATCCGGCGTATGCTGGTTGAGGGCGAACTTCAGCCCGGTCAGCGGCTGTCGGAAGCGGCGCTGAGCGACGATTTGGCGATTTCGCGCAACACGCTGCGCGAGGCCTTTCGCGTCCTGACCCAGGAAGGGCTGCTGCGTCATGAGCCGAATCGCGGCGTCTTCGTCGCGACGCCCAGCATGGCGTCCATTATCGATATCTATCGCGTCAGACGCTTTATCGAATGTCAGGCGCTGGCGCAAGCCTGGCCCGGTCATCCGGCCATTCAGCATCTCGCCGAGGCCATCGCCGCCGCCCGCAACTGCCGCGAGGCGCAGGACTGGCTTGGCGTGGGTACCGCCAATATGACGTTCCATGCCGCGGTTGTCGAATTGGCCGACAGCGAGCGGCTGAATACCTTTTTTGGCCATCTGCTGGCCGAATTGCGTCTGGCGTTCGGGCTGCTGCGCGACGCCGAATTCCTGCATGCGCCCTATATCGATATGAACGACCAAATTCTACAGTTGATCGAATCCGGTCAAGGACAGCAAGCGGCGCAGGCGATGGAAAACTATCTGGTGCAGTCGGAGCGCACCTTGCTGGCCGCCTGGGCGCGGGGAATGAAATAGTCACTCGCGCAGGGCAAATCAACAAAAAACTGAATGTGAGCATCGCTGCGCCAAATAGCAATATATTGCTATTTGGCGATGAACAATGTGGGCAAGTCGGGGGAGCATGGCTAAAGCCAGCGCTGCCGCCCGTCTTTATGAAAAACGACAATCCCAGCGGCAGAGCAGAATTTACTTACGTCTCTAATAAACTTTTAAAGTCTTCCCATTAACATTCTTTGTTTTAGTTCCCATGCCGCCGTTCTATTACTATCCCATGTGTTATATTTACTTAAATCCGAATATTTAATGATATTAAACTCTGTGTGCTCATCACTAAGGTTTATTGTTGAATTTGCAGAGAGCCTCACGGCAAAGGCATATTCAGTAACGGTATAAAAATCATCATTCCACGCCTCATCACTTCTGAAATAGCAGCGAGGAATAGAACACACAGATTCAAGCTGGGTAAAGCTTGAATCTTTAAGTATGACCCCTAACTCTTCAGATGACTCACGAATTGCAGCGCTCAATATAGTTTCATTTTCCTCTACTCCTCCTGCAACCCATTGCCAATAATCCATATCTCTTCGTTTCAGCAAGTATAAATACAATTCATTTTTGTCAATTAGATAAGGAATGACCAATACCTGTTTGGGTTCACGCATAAATATATTTACCTTTATGATTAAAAAATGGCTGTCATTGCACTTTGCTGCGATTTGATTTTTTTTATAATTGTTCTTAGCAGGATTAATCCGCTCAACCTGGCGGCAGAGGATAATGCATTATATCCTGTTTTGCGCGAGGGCACACATCGGATGGCCGCGTGGTTCGTCTGTCCGATAACATGGAGAAAGGAAATTCCCTACGACCCAACCGCCGTCGTCTGTTTTGCTTCTTCTATTATCCATTGAGCAAACACTTGTATTGGCTTCCCGCTTAATCCGAGCGGTTCAGGCAGGATGAGGCAGAATGTTTTGGCGATGGTTTTTCCCTCTGGCCACGGCGCAACCAACCGGCCTTGCGCAAGTTCGGTTTCAACGTAGAGGCGCGGCACTAACGCTACGCCGAGGCCGGCCAATGCCGCTTCGATCAACATGGCATGAAGATCGTAGCGCGCGCCAATAGCAGGATTGGTCAGCGAGATCTCCGTCTCCTGGGCGTAGCGTTGCCAGGCTTCAGGGTTCTGTCGTCGATGCAGGCGCGGCAGCGTATCTAATGTGTTTATCCCTTCGCCGTCGCTGACAAGATCAGGATGGCAAACCGGAACCAGCACTTCATTCAGTAGGGGATGCGTCCGCATTCCCGTCCAGGCCGGATGTTCGAAATGGATTGCCGCATCGAATCCGCTTTCGGCCAGCACGAAGGGTTCCATGCGCTCGGCGAGATGCACCGTGATGTTCGGATGTTTCTGCCGGAATCGTGACAGGCGAGGAATGAGCCAGCGCAGCGCGAAAGTCGGGATGGCGGCAATGTCCAGGCTCGCGCCATCGCTCGGCTGCCCCATCAGGTACTGACTGTCCCGATCCAGTCGATCAAGCATTTCACGAACTTGCCCCGCATAGCGCTCCCCGTTAGGCAGGAGCCGGACGCGATTTCCGATTCGCTCGAACAGCATAACGCCGAGGAATGTTTCCAGGCGGCCAATCTGACGGCTGATAGCGCCTTCGGTTAGAGACAGTTCATTCGCGGCGCGAGCGAAACTGCCATGACGAGCCGCGGCCTCGAATGCCATCAGTGAAGTATTGCTGGGGATCTTCCGGCGCATGGGCGCTCCTGATACGGATTTGGATATCCGACTTAGCTTGATATTTTGTCACTGAAGCATACCGAAAAATCGATTTCTATGCGCGTTTAGCGCTCATACCATGACATGACATCAACAAAGGCGTCCGGACGCGTAAGCATAGGGTCGCCTGATTATCGGGAAGAAATAGGGCGATGAATAACATGAAATTTCCAGTCCAGCAGATTGGCGCGTTTTCGATCAAGGCGATCGATGATGGATACCTCTCTGCCAGTCTGGATTTGCTCTCCAATATTGATCCGGCGGATGCGTCCGAGTTACAGCAAGGCGCGGGTGTGAACGATCCCTCTTCTATTCACATCAATTGCTACCTGGTGCGTGGTCGTGGCCGCACGATTCTGATTGACGCAGGGGCAGGGGGATTTAAACAGTGGGGCGGCAAGCTACAAGTGAATCTCGCGCTTGCCGGCGTACGCCCCTCCGACATTGACACGATTCTTCTGACGCACGCGCATCCCGACCATATCGGGGGGCTGCTTGATTCGTCAGGAAAAGCGGCCTTCCCCGATTCAGAGTTAGTCGTCCACCAGCGGGAGGTTTCTTTCTGGCAGGATGACGGTAATCTCAGCCGGGCGAGTGAGCGCGCTCGCGGAAACTTTCTGTTTGCCCGCAATGTGTTCGATAAGTATCGGGATAAGATACGCACGTTTACTGATAACGAAGTCCTTCCCGGCGTCAGTGCGGTTCCCCTGCCGGGGCATACCGCAGGGCATTCGGGTTATCGCCTCGAGTCCGATAATCGTAGCCTGCTGATTTGGGGGGATATCGTTCATTTCCCTCAAGTTCAGATTGCTCGTCCCGACGTATCGATCGCATTTGACCAAGACCCGACGCTTGCCGCCGACACTCGTTTAAAATTATTGGATATCGTCAGCGCGGACCAGACTCTTATCGCTGGCATGCACCTTGGCGAACTCGGATTCGCACATATCGAGAGGGCAGGTAAGGCCTATAAAATAGCTGACGAAAATTGAGCGCTACAGGATTTGAATGAAAAAAACGTTATCAGGATATGGTCGATGTCGCTTTGTCGAATGCGTCCTTCCTATCCGAACAGGAACGGGAAATTCACCGCCTTAAGCCAAAATTGCCGAATAGGAAGAGGATAAAATTATCCTGAAAAAAGCGGCGACGTTCTTTGCGTGGGAGGGCCGCTGATATGCGCCATGGCCGCCTACTTATCCGCGTTTCATGCGGTGAACCCAATCTGTCGGTTGCTCAATTTCAGCGAGCCGTATACCTGGATATTCAGATGTTTTAAAATCGCCGTCGAAGGCTCTCAACGTTGGGTTATCAAACGCCGGTGGATTAGGAAATGGCAGCGTAATTAGGTGGGAATAATTTCGGGGTCAGATCAGTTACGTCCTTGAGGCGACTTTACATCCGGGATTGTTAAAGTCATTACAAGTGATCGAACATCGCTTTCATACAAGGGAGTGGAGTAATTATGCTGAAAGTAGTGAAGTGGGTCGGACTGTCAATTCTCTCTGGGCTTATCCTTTGCTGGCTGTTTGTCTATCTTGTTGCGTCGGGTATCAATGAAACCACCACCTATACAGAAAACGACTTGTATAATTATCATACCCTGACGGAAAAGAGATTGAAAAGGCTCCCCGTATATCTGGCGACTATCACTTTGAATCACATCCAGGCGACGGCTATGCGCCATCGAATACGATTATTTTCAGAGGGGCATCAGATGTTGAGCCATTACGAGCGTATTTGGAAAACTTGGGCTACATCAAACAGAGAAATCATTCTAATGAGGCAGAAGTTTGGGTAAAGCCGGAACAGGCAAACAGCGACCTCTTTTATCTTTACTTTAATCGCGCTACTGGCGAAGCTGAGTTAACCAAGGAGATAAGAAACTAAATATACCCCAGCCTGAATTTTCGCTATGTTATGACTTTCCGCTGTGGCTCTTTGCGAGGACTGAACCTTTGGATAAACAATCAATGCTTCAGCCACTAACGTTGCGATAATCCCAAAGACTAAAAGTAGTTCAGACAGGGAAAATTAATTTCAGGCACCTTATGGAAACAGAGGTATTGTTTATATAGAAGTACTGGGATGGGTAGATTTGGGACAGGCTCAGGGCACGGATATCCGAGAACTTTTGAGATTAATTGCGCAGGGTGAGTCATCAGGGAAGGAATTTTATGATGTCGGGTATTCACAAGGAATGACTGGGCTTAGAGGGCAGTTTCGGTCAGGGAAGGTGATGACCTGGTGGATACGGTGCGGCAGACCTCACTGGGAACAGAAAAACATTGCCCTGGCGATGATGATGACGATGGCACGCAAGTTTGAGGTGTTTCAGGAGGCGTTTCCCAATAACTTAGTGACGGACAGTGGCTTCAGCGGTGAGGATTTGGTCTCCGATTTGCTTGGCTTTTACCGTGTTGTATCGGTTCAGAATCCTTTCCCTCAACTCCGGCCTGTTAGCAAGGAGGAAGCCCTTAAACGCTGGGATTACTACGGTAAAATCGGTAATTGGAAGAACGAGACGTTTCAGCCTCTGCTGTTCCCTGACCCGGAAAAGTTCCCGCACTCTCGTCCCCATAAAGGAGTGTTACCGGCGTTTATGCGGACGATAGTCCCTTATAACGATTTTCTGTCTGGAAACGTCATTGTGCCTCAGCACGATAAGACTTTTGTTGTCTTAGGTTCTGGTAACAATAGGATGGGGTTATGAGGCGAAATATAATTATTCTGATCAGTGTTGCTGTTATTGGTGCTCTTGCGCTGACTGTTGTATGGCCGTATATACAGATGGAGTTTGCCAGCAGTGCTCATTATACCCAGATGGATAAGCGTGAGTACGAGTATTACACGCCAGATTTATTGAAAGAAATGCCGCGCATATCTGACAATTACGAGTTCAGTTATAGCAATATCAGTGGTCCACAAGCTTTTGTCTATGGTATTCAGTTCAATGGCACGACCGATACCAGTAAAATTCGTGAATACCTGAGAGCCGAAGGATATGAACAGCAAAAGCAATGTCAAACAGAAGCTGAATGTTGGCGATCTCCACGGAGTAAAGATGTTGTGTCGTTTTATAGCTTGTCTAAATTAGATTTGGTTAGTGTCGAAATTTATCGACGTGAGCATGCTGATTAAATTGATGTATCTCTGGAATGGAAAGGATCTTCTTGAGATCCTTTAGCGTTCTTTTGTATAGCTCTTCTGCTTACTAAGGTGTTGCTGATATATGGCTACCAGTTCACGCTGGTAGCCATATTATTCATCTTATGACGTACATTTTTCCCTTTGTAAAATTAAAAAATAAAAATCATTGTATGTTTTTTTTCTTATTCATGATTTTTCTGATTATATGTGTAATTATCTTATATAAAATAATTGCCACGATGAAATCGATTACCCACATAACCGGAAAATAGATATTTTCAGGATTATTTATCCCTAAAAGATTAGACAGGTAAAACCAGAACGTTAGTTGACTTTCCGGCATAGGATAAGGATATGTGTGAACAAACATCACGGCTAAAAAGAGTAGAGTGATGAATAATAACAATTTCAAAAAATTAAGGACAAGTGCTGGCATATACGATTACCTCTATACAACCATAAGCTTGTAAGCCACTTGATCGGACCGGGACTTTTTTAGTACGCAGTAAGGCATTACGGATAGTATAAAAGTCAGAATGATGTTGGAGAGTTATACACCCTTCTGAGAGACCTAATGGTCCGATTGGGTGTAAACGAAAATTTCCTCGTTGGACACCCTCAATCCAGATGTAATCGTCGATCAAACCATCATCTTTATATAGAGCAAACCAATCACTATGGTTTGTCGGCGTGCAGGTTATCCAGGTGGGCAGTTTGTAGGATTTTTCTTTTGGCTTAGCGGCATTGATCTGACGGGCGGTTAGCTTCATTTGGGGGCATCACCTTTATTGAACCTGCAAATGCCCCCTATCAGGCCCCCAAGTGATGCTGGAACTCAAGAGACCACACTAGACCTTGATAGCCCATACTGTAGAGAATAATGCTGATTTTTAAGGGATTAGTAGACTTTAACAGACGTCAAAAGACGAAATTATGGTACGCCCTACAGGATTCGAACCTGTGACCTACGGCTTAGAAGGCCGTTGCTCTATCCAACTGAGCTAAGGGCGCATACAGGCAGGGTTGCTGTGTAATGCGGTTTGGATTATACGGAGCGGGTAGGTTGAGTCAATGGCTTTTCTGCTTGTTGCTCAGATGGTAAGCAATAAGCGGATTATTTAGTCGTTTGTCCGCGGGAGCGGTTGTCTTCAGGCCGCCCGGACAGCTATCGCTTTTGTTGCGAAACGATACCGATGTCGTTGGGCTGCCGGATGAATGCGCAGCGGTGCGGCAGATTCGCGCATTAACCCGGTTGCAGCACAATTCTTTGGCGGGTGTGGGCGGTGATCTTGTCCTCGCTGTAGAGCAGCGGAACGTATTCTCCCTTCGACCAGGGGCGCGCCAAATCCCGGTAATGGGCAGAGCGCGGATCGCCGGACTGGCCGGGGGCGTTGATGCAGACCGAGTTGTCCCAGTCGCCGACATCAATCACCAGACGTACCGAAGCGCCTGCGGTCACCATAAAATCGTTGATGCGGTAACTGGCCAGCATCGGCGTCGAGCGACTGCCGCCCAGCGGCAGCGGACCGGTGTTCCATTGCCGATCGGTTCCATGCCGGGTGCGGCTAACCGCATGTTCGAACAGAGTCTGGTGCAGCCGGCCCCATCGCCATTGCCGCGCCTTCTCGCCCATATGCCGGCGACATTCGTCCCCGGCGGCGCTCAGGCTATCGAATATCAGCCGGTTGCGCGCCCGTTCTGCATTGTCGCCGAAACGCCCGTCCGGCGTTTCAATCAGTTGCAATAGGCTGTCCAGATCGCCTGGCTGTAGCAGTAGCCGTAACTCGGGATCCGGCGCCAGACGGGCAAGCAGCGCCGGACGCAGATGTTTCATCCACCAGACTTCAAACAGCGCCGCCGGGGCGCTGTCGGCGTCGATCTTATAATCCCAGTCTGCCAGCAGTCGGGTCGCCTGCCGCAGCGGCGCGCTGAGGTATTTTGGCCGTTCGATCTGCGCCAGCAGTCGGCACAGTCGCTGTGCCGGCAGCGAAAAAGTATCGTTTTGCAGCGCCTGTGCGGCCGTAATTGAATGCGCGCGATCGTCGGCCAGCACTTGCTTGATGCGCGCCGCCCGGCTGCCTTCAGCCCATTCGTGGCCGATGGACGGCGCGTCGGCGTCGCGGTCGGCCGGGATATTCATTTCGTTGGCGGTGGCGAAGAAGCCCGCGGGCGGATTGATGCTGTGCGGCAGCCGATCGGCCGGCAGATAACCGTCCCACTCGTAGCGCCCATCGCCCGGCACCGGCAGCAGACCGTGCCAATTGTGCCTGACCGGGGTAAATCCGGCGGTAAACCAGCCAATATTGCCCGCCGCATCGGCGCACACGTGATTCACCGACGGCGTTCCCCATGACGCCAGCGCTGCGCCAAACTCCGCCACGCTGGCGGCGCGCATGGCGGACAGGCTGCCGAGATAGGCGGCGGCTCCCGGCGACAGCCACACCGAGCGCAGGGCGATAGCGCGCTGGCGGGCCGGATCTTCAAATAATATCGGGCCATGACGGGTGAACGCGAGGGGCAGGGTCTGCGGGGCGTGGCCTTTGACGGCAAAGCTCTCTTCCACGCGTTCGATCGGCTGCCAACCGTCCTGATAACGGTAGCGATCCGCATCGCCCGGCCGAGTCTGATAGACGTACACGTCTTCCTGATCGGCGCCGAAAATGGTCAGGCCGAAAGCGGTTTGACCATTATGGCCGAGGGAAATGCCGGGCGCGCTGGGTTCGCCGGCGCCGATGGCGTTAAATCCCGGCGCATGCAGATGCACCAGATAGCGCAAGGAGGGCGCCGCGTGGGCGCGATGGGGATCGCTCGCCAGCAGCGGCCGGCCGCTGGCGGTGCGGCTGCCGTGGACGACCCAGTTGTTGGAGCCTTCTTCGCTGACGGCTCGGACAATATCGCCCAGATCGGTGACTTCGCTCCACGCCGAGGCCTGATCCAGGGCGGCGTTCAGCCGGTCATCGGCAAAGCTTACCGGGGCGGTGGCCAGTTTGAACAGCTTCAGCGCCTCAAGAGGAATATCCGCCGCCGACAGCCCGTCCGCCAGTTGGGGTTCCACCGGCGGCGCGATGCCTGCGCGCAGTAAGTCGGTGGCGGCGTCGCTGCGCGCCAGCACGTTCGCGCGCAAAATCTCCGACGCGGCGTTGCGCGTCAGCGCGTGGGTGCGGATGCGCACCACGTCCTCCGGCAGCCAGCGCGCCGGTTGGGTGCCGAACAGGGCAAACTCCGGCGGCAGCCGCTCCGGTTGGCGTTCGCACAGGGCAATCCAGGCGTTGATGCCGGCAACGAAAGCGGTGCAGATCTCGCGGGCATCCTCGGCATAGGCGCGCCACTCGGCCGCCATATCGCCGCGAAACAGAAAATGGCGGGCGGCATGATCCTGCGCCAGATAGCCGGGGCCGAAATCGGCGGCCAGCAGGCCGAGGCCGCGTTTGCGCCACAGATCCAGCTGCCAGAGGCGATCGCGCGCGGCGTTAACGCCCTGAGCAAAAAACAGATCTTGTTGGTTGTCGGCGCGAATATGGCTGATGCCCCAGCGGTCGATGCGCAGTTCGCAGGCCGCTTTCAGTCCCGGCAGTGACAGCGTTTCAGTGTCGATAGCGTGATTCATGGCAATCTCCTCAGGCATGATGACAGGCGACGCGGGCGCCGTCCGGCCGCGGCGTCAGCTCGGGGCGCTGCCGGGCGCAGAGCTCGGTGGCCATCGGGCAGCGGGTATGAAAAGCGCAGCCCGACGGAATGCGGGCCGGACTCGGCAGTTCGCCGCTCAGGATAACATTCGCCCTGTTGCGCTGTAGGTCGGGATCGGCCTGCGGCACCGCCGCCATCAGCGCCCGGCTGTAAGGGTGTTTGGGGTCGGCGAAAAAGGTATCGCGCCGGGCGATTTCGACGAAGCGGCCGAGATACATCACCACCACCCGATCGCAGATATGGCGTACCACCGCCAGATCGTGCGAAATGAACAAATAGGCGACGCCGGTCCGCCGCTGTAACGCGACCAGCAGATTGAGGATCTGCGCGCGCACGGAGACATCCAGCGCCGACACCGGCTCATCGCAAATCACCAGCGCCGGCTCCAGCGCCAGCGCCCGGGCGATCACCACCCGCTGACGCTGGCCGCCGGAAAACTGATGCGGATAGCGATCGGCATGCTCCGGCCGCAGACCCACCTGTATCAACAGCTTCTCCACCCGGGCGCGCAATGCGCCGCCGCGCGCCAGACCACAGGCCAGCAAGGGTTCGCCAATCGCCGCGCCGATGGTGGCGCGCGGGTCGAGGGAGAGCGCCGGATCCTGAAAAATCATCTGTACCTGACGGCGTATCGCCTTCAGCGCTTTGGGCGTCGCGCCGACCACCTGTTCGCCGCCGATCAGCACGCTGCCGGACATCGGTTTTTGCAGGCCGACCAGCGTATTGGCCAACGTGGATTTGCCGCAGCCGGATTCCCCTACCAGCGCCACGGTTTCGCCGGCGGCGATGTCCAGATCGACGCCGTTGACCGCCCGCACCACCGGCGCGGGCTTGCCGAACAGGTGGCTGCGGCGGCCGAAATGCACTTCCACATCTCGTACTTGCAGGATCTTTTCGCCGTCGCTCATCGCGCTACCCCGCTGATTTCCTTTATCCGTTCGCTATGCCAGCAGGCGGAGCGATGGCCCTCGCCGCAGTCAAACAGCGGCGGCCGTTCATCCCGGCAGATTGACGTCGCCAGCGGGCAACGATCGACGAAACGGCAGCCTTGAATAAATTGCTCCGCCGTCGGCACGCTGCCTTCGATTGTCGCCAGCACGGACTTGGGCACATCGTCGAGGCGCGGAACGCTGGCCAGCAGCAACGCGGTATAGGGGTGCGCCGGCGAGCGAAAGAGGGCATGCACCGGCGCGATCTCGGCAATCCGGCCGGCATACATCACCGCGACATGGTCCGCCATATCCGCCACCACGCCCATATCATGGGTAATCAGGACGATCGAAGTTCCTCGTTCGGCCACCAGCCGCTTCATCAGATCCAGGATCTGCGCCTGTATCGTCACGTCCAGCGCGGTGGTCGGTTCGTCCGCCACCAGCACCCGTGGGTCGCAGATGAGCGCGATGGAGATCATAATGCGCTGACACATGCCGCCCGACAGTTCGAAAGGATACTGATGCAGACGGCGCTCGGGATCGGCGATACCGACCGCCTCCAACATCTGTCGCGCCCGTTCCAGCGCCGCCGGGCGCGAAACCTGATGATGAACGCGGTAGGCGGCGGCGATCTGTTCTCCCACCGTGGTCAGCGGATCCAGGCTGGCGCCCGGCTCCTGAAAGATAATGGAAATATCCTTGCCGCGCGCGCGGCGCAACCGGCGTTCGGGCAGGGCGGCCAAATCCGTCTGCGCCAGCATGATGCGTCCGCCGATACGTCGCGCCGCCGGCGGTAAAAGGCCGAGCATGGCATAGGCGCTCAGCGACTTGCCGCAGCCGGATTCCCCCACCAGCGCCATCACCTCTCCGGGCGCGACGGCAAAGGAGACATCGTCCAGCACCCTCGCCCCGCCGATTTCAATCGACAGATTCTCTACCCGCAGCAGCGGCTCGCTAAGCGTCATATCTGTTCCTCTGTCGATTTAGCCCTGATCCGCGGCTGGCCGGGGGCGCTGATAGGCGCCGATAGCGTTGCCGCCGTCCACGCTGAGCACCGCTCCGGTAATGAAACCGGCGCGCTCGGAACAGAGATAGCCAATGGCCGCCGGCGCGTCTTCCGGCCCGCTGGCTCGCCCCAGCGGAATGCGCGCCAGCATCGCCTCGACATAATCCGCAGACAGCCGGCTGACTTCGCTGCCCGGCGCAAAGCCCGGCTCGACCACGTTAACGCGGATGCCGTACTCGGCCAATTCCAGCGCGAAGCCTTTGGATAACCGCTCCAGCGCGCTTTTGGACGTACAGTAAGGCACCGAATTCTGGTTCATCTTGCGCGCGGCGCCGGAGGAAATGTTGACAATACTGCCTTGTCGTCCGGCGTCGATCATTAGCCGGGCTATTTCCCGCGTCAGCACGAACGGCGCGCGCAGATTGACATCGAATACGCGATCCCAATCGGCCAGATCCATCTCCAGCAGAGCGAAGCGCGTATAAATGCCGGCGTTATTAATCAGGATATCCGGCGCGCCCCAGGCCTGACGCACCAGAGCCGTCAGATCCAACAGCGAGCGGTCATCGGTCAGTTCGGTGGCATGGCGTATCGTGGTCGCCGCATCCAACCCCAGCTCGCGCACCGTGGCCTCAAGCGCCTCGGCGCGGTTATCGCTCAGACACAGATGGGCGCCCTCGCGGGCGAACCAGGCGGCAATCCAGCGACCGAAAATACCGGCGGCGCCGGTGATCACCACTTTTTTATTTGCAAATTCCATGTCAGACCTCAACGCAGACGGGAACGGGGGTCGAGCTGGTCGCGCAGCCAGTCGCCCAGCACGTTAACGGAAAAAACCAGCAGGAACAGGCAGGCGCCGGGAAACGCGACGATCCACCAGGCTCGCTCGATATACTGTCGGCCGACGCTCATGATCGAACCCCAACTGGACGCCGGCGGCTGGATGCCCAGTCCGAGAAACGACAGGCCGGCTTCCATCAGGATCATCAGGCCGAATTCCGCGGTAGCGACAATCAGCAGCGGACCGGCGATATTTGGCAAAATGTGGCGCAGCAGAATACGCGTCGCGCCGGCGCCGGCCAGTTCGGACGCCTTGATAAACGGCAGATTGGCGATCTGTAGCGTCTGGGCATAGGCGACGCGGGTATAGCGCGGCCAGCGGGTCAACGCCAGTACCAGCACCAGCTTGAGAAAGCCCGGCCCCAGCACCGCCACGGTCAATACCGCCAGCAGGATCGCCGGGATAGACATCATGATATCCACCAGACGCATGATCAGCGTTTCGACGGCGCCGCGGAACCAGCCGGCCATCATGCCGAGCGTCACCCCGACCAGGGTCGACACCGTGACCGACAGCGCCGCCACGCTCAGCGAGACGCCGGCGCCGTACAGGGTGCGCGATAGCAGGTCGCGGCCCAGATCGTCGGTGCCGAACCAGAATGTTATCCCTCTGGCTTCAAAGCCCGGCGGCTTCAGTCGCGCCAGCAGGTTCTGCCGCGCCGGATCCAGCGGGGCTATCCAGGGGGCGAGGATCGCCAGCAGCACGATAACCGTCAGGATTAGCGCGACGATCAGCACGGAAAGCGGCACTTTTCGTCTGCGGCGTCCGACTGCCGGGAATACGGATTGCATAGTACGGCTCCTCAGCGCGCCAGCCGGATGCGCGGATCGACCAGCGCATACACCAGATCGGCGAGAATACTGGTCATCACATAAACAAAGGAAATCAGCAGCACAATGACCTGAACCACCAGAAAATCCCGAGACTGAATGGATTGGATCGCCAACTGGCCGATGCCGGGCCAGGCGAAAACCGTTTCGATAATCACCGCGCCGGCCAGCAGATTGCCGATTTCCAGCGCGGCGATGGTGATCACCGGAATGGCGGCGTTGCGCAGCACATGGCGCCGGACGATGACGGCGCGAGACAGCCCGCGGGCCAGCGCGGCCCGGACATACTCTTTGCCCAATTCGTCCAGCACCGCGATACGCGTCATGCGGGCGAAGGTCGACATCGAAATCGCGCCGAGCGCGATAGCGGGCATGATCAGCGCGGACCACTCCTGCGAGCCGGAGGTCGGCAGCCAGCGCAGTGTGACGGCGAAAACGAAAATCAACAAAATGCCCGACAGAAAGGTGGGTACGCTTTGTCCGGTGACCACAATGGCGGTCAATAGCCGCTCCAGCCAACCGCCGCGCCGTACCGCCATCAGAATGCCGATCGGAATGCCGAGACCGATGGCCACCAGCAGCGCGCCGGCGGCCAGCATCAAGGTATAGGGCAGTCTGGAGGCGACGATATCCAGCGCCGGCACGCGCTGCACCACGGAAATACCGAAATCCAGATGGGCCAGATCCTTGAGATAGGCCAGATACTGCACCCCCAGCGGCCGGTCAAAACCAAGCTGATGGCGCAGGGCGGCAATCATTTCCGCGGACGCATCCTGCGGCACCAGCAGCAGGGTGGGATCGCCCGACAGGTGCATAATCATAAATACGATGGTCAGCACCCCGAGGATGGCGATAGCGGCATGCAACAGCCGTCCGGCGATGTATCTCAACATGGCGAGCCTCTCCGGCTAGGGCTTCCAGCGCATATCCGTCACGAACATCGCTTCGTTGGCGCTCGGCCGCCAGTCTAGATGTTTACTGGCGCCGTATACCACATAGGACTGATAGAGACCGATGCCGGGTACGTCGTCACGCAGGATCTGATAGGCCTGACGATATTTTTCCAGCCGCTGCGGAACATCAAGGATTGAGCGGGCGCTGTCCACCAGCGCATCGAATTCGGCGTTGTGGTATTTGGCCCACAGGCTGCCGCTGCGAAACAGCGGGAAGATCACGCCGTCCGCATCCTGACAGGCGCAGGACCAGGCGCCGAGCGCCAGACCGCCGGCATTGCCCGCTTCGCCCTGACGGCGTTTAAGGAAGGTCGGCTGATCGCTGGACTGAATTTCCACCTTCAAACCGACATCGTTAATCATCTGCTGGATGGCTTCGACCATGGCGCGGCTGTAAACCGGCGAGGTCAGGAAGGTGACGACGGCCCCTTCGGCGTTGGCGGCTTTGACCAGCTCGCGCGCCTTATCCGGGTCGAACGGATAGCCCTGTACCCGATCGGTATAGCCGAAGACCGGCGGCGCGCCGAGCACGTTCACCGGCGCGCCGTAGCCTTCCAGCAACGCATCGATCAGCGCCTGACGGTCGATAGCGTAGGCGATCGCCTGACGGACGCGGACATCGCGGGTCGGCCCCGCCTCGGCATTGATAAACAGATAGCCGATACGTTCGGTGGGCGCCGAGAGTACCTGCGTATCGGCGTTGGCTTTTACCGCTTGCGCCTGATCCGGCGGCAGATCGCGGATCAGATCCGCTTTGCCGGTCTGTAGGTCGGCGATACGGGTCGCCACATCGGGTACCGCCCGGAATACCACGCGCGGGAATGGCGGCGTCACCCGCCAGTAGCGCTCGTTAGCCTGGAGTTCAATCTGTACGCCCTTTTGCCAGTTCACCAGGCGATAGGGGCCGCTGCCCAGAGGCTGCTGATTGAATTGCTGATCGCCGACCTTTTCCACATAAGCCTGCGGAACGATGGACAGCTTAACCAACTGCGCCAGCAGCGCCGGGTAAGGCGATTTGGTGGTTATCCGCACCCGGTTGGGGGCGATGACTTCGGCGCCGTTGATCTGATCGAACTGCGACAGCTGCGGGCTTTTCAGCGCCGGGTTGGTAATACGCTTGATGCTGTAGACCACGTCGGCGGCGCTGAGCTTGCTGCCGTCCTGAAAGCTGACATCCTCGCGGATGTCGAAATCGATAGTCGTATCGTTGACATAGGTCCAGGCGCTGGCGATTTGCGGTACGATCTTGCCCTCGGCGTCACGGGTCAGCAAGTTATCGAAGATATTGCGATAAACGCTATAACTGTCGGTATTCCACTGGAGATGGGGATCGAGCGTCGCCGCATCGCCCGGTAAATCAATGGTCAGGGTCTCTTTCACCGGCTGAGCGACGGCCAGCGTCGCCGCCAGCGCCAGGGCGGTCGCGGCGGCCCATTTTATTATCATAGACATGTTCGTTACTCTCTTCAGACCAGAAAACAGGGTTATATTCGCCGGCATGGCCGGAGGGTTACCGCGGCGTGTTGCGCGCCAGACCGGCGCCGGCGGCGCAGAACGCCGCCAGTTCCGCGTGGGTGGTAAACCAGACGTCGCCTTTGGACTGCGCCAGCCGGATGATCTCCTCCAGCAGGAACAAGCGCGAGCGATGGCCGGAATGGTGGGGATGAAGGGTCAACTGAAACAGGCCGCCTTCCTGATAGGCCATCTCCAATTCACGCTGAAAAATGCCCAGCACCATAAGGGGATCGCCATAAGGCCGGGCGGCGCTCGTCCGGTCCATGGCGAAATAGGGCGCGTCGTCGCGGATCCACTCCACCGGAATTTCGACGATGCCGGTCGGCAGACCATCCTCCAGCAGTTCGTAGGGCTCGTCGTCGGCCATCAGCGACGAGTCGTAAAGCAGCGCCATTTCGCGGGCGATGCCCAGCGTGGCCGGACTGAAATCCCAGGAGGCGGTACGCATGCCCACCGGCCGGCGGCCTGATAAGCGATCCAGCACATCGGCGGCCCGCAGCGCCAGATCGCGTTCGGCGACGGCGTCAAGGCGGGAATTAGACTCATGAATCCAGCTGTGCATAGCGATTTCATGACCCGCCGCCGCGACGGCGCGCACTTCGTCGGCGTTGATCAGCGCCGATACCGCCGGCACAAAAAAGGATGCCGGCACGTCGTATTTTTCCAGCAGGCGCAGGATACGCGGCATGCCGGCGCGCGCGCCGTACTGTCCCTGACTCAGACGTCCCGCCGACAGCCCGCCGTTACGCAACTCAAACGTCTCATGATCGGCATCAAAAGAGAGGGCGACGGCCATGCGTGCGCCGTTTTTCCAGACGGCGGGCTTCAACGACCGACCGGCGCGGACGCGATCCACCCGCTGTCGCCAACGTTCATCAGGCCACAGCCACGGCTTATCGTCCGTCAGACCCCCTCCTGACTGATGCATGTCATGTTTCCTTGTTGTTATTAAACGTTTGCAAAAAAATTAATAACGGCGCGGTATATTAATGAAATGGAATAATAAGGTGATTAATATAACCATATGAACTGTTTTGTGGTCAAGCAGTGACCGATGCGCGTAAAGGCCAATTTTTTCTAGCCTTATGCGGATGAGGAAAAAGTCGCTTCGCTGTCCAATCGTGTTAAGCGCCGGAGGGCGAACATGCTCGCCGCCGTTTGAGACGACAGCGGCCGGGCGCGGGTTTATTTCCAGCGCCCTTGATGTTTGTCTTACGTTTCAGGTCGGATCCCTGTAAAACAGAGGCGAATTCATCTTTATCTGCTGCGTTTATGGCGTCATTCTTTGTAAGTTATAGAGGGGCGGATGGCGTTGCGTCCGTCGCTGATACGTGGCATAGCGGGTAAAATCCAACCACGCTGGCGCAGGGTGGCCGTTTTGAACCTCCGCGATTTCTGTTGAACTTGGGACCTTTCAATTTATGCATACTTCGTTATCCGCATTATTGCGTATTTTTCTGTTGTCGATATTGATCGCGCCTGTCGGATATGCGACGGCGGCGGATCCGGATCCCCAGCCGGCGCAGACTGAGACGCCAGTAAAAATAAATATTGATGCTGAATTGGTGAACCTGCAAAAGCAGTTGGACAGCATTAAGCAGCAGGTGTCAGGCGCCAATAGCGATAGTAAATTCGGGGCGTTGAATGATACTACCCAGCAATTGGTCGGCAGCGCGGACGATTTGTCTACGGCGGTAACGCCGCTGCGGGCGCAGCTACAGGCCCAGTTGGACGTTTTGGGGCCGGCGCCGGAACCCGGTTCCAATATCAATGAAACGAATGAAGTGACGCGTAAACGTAATAATCTGAACGCGCAGAAGGCGAAGATGGATGCGCAGATTGAGCAAATCCAGGCGCTGCGGGCCGCCGCATCCAACCTTTCCGCGCAGATTGTTACGCTACGACGCAATGCGCTGAAAACGCAGTTGGCATTAAATTCAGGCAGTATTTTCGGCGCGCGCTTCTGGTCGCCGCTGGTAAATCCGCAGGCGGAAGATGTGCGCCGGCTCGGCGCATTTCAATCGCAGTTAAGCGACGCGCTGGCGACTTCCTGGACGCCTGAATGGCGGTATGGTTCCGCTTTCTTTCTGCTGGTCGTCGCCGCGCTGGTTACCGCCGGTCGTCGATATATGGAGAAATACCTGACCTGGGCCGGGATTAATCTATTGCCGGAAGGACGCCTGAGACGAAGTTTTCTGGCGACGGCCAGCGTCATCTCGACCGTATTGACGATCGGCATCGCCGCGAATTTGCTGGACTACGTCTTTACCCGTCATGGTCAGGCGAGCGAGCGGGTGGAGTCGTTTCTGGATACGCTGACGCAGCTATCCGTTTTTTGTTCGATGATTGCCGGTCTGGGCCGGGCGTTTCTCTCCAATCAGCGTCCTTCCTGGCGGCTGCCGGCGATATCCAATCCGGTCGCGAAGGCGATGAATCCCTTTCCGGTCATTGCCGCGCTGCTTATTTTGCTGTTCGGCGTCATCGAACAGGTGACGGCTACGGTGGGAACATCGGTGTCGGCTACCATCATGGTGAATGGTTTATCCGCGCTGTTTCTGGCGCTGACGATCGGCATCATCGCGCTGCGCAGCGATCAGGTGCGTCGGCAGATGGTGAATGACGGCGCGCAACCGGAAGCGCGCTCAACGCTGGCCGGCATTGTTCATCTGGCGGTGCTGGCAACCACGTTCGCGGTGTTGGTTTCGCTGGTTATCGGCTATATCTCGCTGGCGCGTTTCCTGACCTATGAGCTGGTGTGGATCGGCATGGTTATGTCGTGCCTCTATCTGTTCTCGACGTTTATTGTCGACATCTGCGAAAGCGTTTTTTCACCCAACAATTCCAGCGGACAGCGCATCAAGAACTCGCTCAATCTCGACGATCGGCATCTGGCGCAGGCGACGGCGCTGCTTTCCGCCTGCGGCAAGGTCTTTTTGATTTTGATGGCCGCCGTCGCCTTGCTTAACGGGACTTTCGGCACCACCACCCCGCTGGAGCTGGTGCAGAAAGCCGTTGAAATATGGGGCGGCAAGGGACTGGAAACGCTGAGCATCGTACCCGCCCATTTGGTGAACGCGGTGCTTTTCCTGGCTATCGGGGTCTACGTTCTGCGCTCGTCAAAGCGCTGGCTGGAGGATGAATTTCTTCCCAAAACCATGCTGGATCGCGGTATCCGCGCGTCGCTGGTGACGCTGTTCAGCAATATCGGCTACATCCTGATCATTCTGCTGACGCTGGCGACGCTGGGGATCCAGTGGAACAAACTGGCATGGATCGTCAGCGCGCTGTCGGTGGGTATCGGTTTCGGTTTGCAGGAAATCGTAAAAAACTTTATTTCCGGTTTGATTTTGCTCACCGAACGGCCGGTCAAGGTCGGCGATCTGGTGAATATCAGCGGCGTGGAAGGGGATATCCGGCGCATTAACGTTCGGGCGACGGAGATCCAACTGGGCGACCGTTCGACGGTGATTGTGCCTAACTCGCAGTTTATTTCGCAGAACGTGCGCAACATCACCATGGGGAATGCGCTTGGCGTGGCGACGCTGGCGTTGACGTTCCCGCTGGATATCGACCCCGAGGAGGTCAGAGCCATTCTGCTGGATGCCTACACGGAACATGAATCGATTCTGGACGCGCCCGCGCCATCGGTTACCTTCAGTCAGCTAACCCCGACGGGAATGGTGTTGAGCGTGACGGGCTATGTCAACAGCCCGCGCCTGGTGGCCGGGGCGAAGAGCGATCTGCTGTTTGATATTATCCGCCGCCTGCGGGCGTCCAATATTCCTCTGGCGGTGCCGCAGAGAATGGTATTGGAAAACCCTGTCGCCGGTTTGCCCGATGGCGCTGAGATTGAAGAGAAAGCGTAAAAATAAAGGCGCCCCATCAATGGCGGGCGCCTTGTCAGCGTAGCGGCCGGATTGCTATTTGACCTGCTGCTTCACCATTTCAATATAAATTTCCCGCAGGCGGCGGGTTACCGGGCCGGGTTTGCCGTCGCCGATGGTTTTGCCGTCGAGCTTGACCACCGGTAAAACGAAGGTGGTGGCTGAACTGATGAAAATTTCACTGGCGTGATAGGCTTCTTCCGGAGTGAAAAGCCGTTCCTCCAGTTTGATTTGATCATCCTCCGCCAGTTTCAACAGCGAGTGACGGGTAATACCGTGCAGAATATCGTTGCTTAACGGACGGGTCACCACGGTTTTATCGTGCAGGACGATATAGCAGTTGCAGGAGCTGCCTTCGGTCACAAATCCGTTTTCCACCAAAAAGGCATCATCGGCATGTTGGGAATGGGCGTACTCTTTCGCCAGGCAGGCCGCCAGCAGGCTGACCGTTTTGATATCGCGGCGGTGCCAGCGGATATCAGGGCAGGTGACGGCATGCAGACCGGTTTCCGCCTTCGGGTTTTCCAGCACGCCGCGCGCCTGAGTGAACAGCACCAGCGTGGGTTTGACCTCGGACGGAGGAAAGTGAAAGTCGCGATCGCCGGCGTTGCCGCGGCTTAGCTGCAAATAAATTGCGCCTTCTTCCATGCCGTTTTTTTCGATCAGAGCCTGATGAATCTCTTTCAGTTCGGCCGGCGTGACGGGCAACGTAAGCGACAATTCACGGCAGGAGCGCTGTAGACGCGCCAGATGACCGTCAAACTCGGCCAATTTGCCGTTCACCACCGCGGTGACTTCGTATACGGCGTCGGCGAAGAGAAAGCCGCGGTCAAATACCGAAACTTTGGCCTCGCTTTCCTGCACATATTGCCCATCGACATAAACAAGACGTTGCATTACAACACTCCTTAATCCTCAATAGTCTTTTCATGCAGCTTAACGCATTTTAGCCCCATAGCGCGGCCTCCGATGCGTGTATGCGGCTGCCGTCGTAACGCAATCCGTTGGCCCGGTCACGCTGTAATAGCAAAGGACCGTCCAGATCGACCACTTGCGCGCCCTGAGCCACGATAAAGGCCGGCGCCATCGACAGCGAAGTGCTGACCATACAGCCGACCATGATCTGCATGCCTTGCTCCAGCGCGCTGGCCCGCAGGCGAAGAGCTTCGGTCAGTCCGCCGCTTTTGTCCAGCTTGATATTGATCATGTCATAGCAGCCGGCGATCGCCGCCAGCGAATGGCTGTCATGACAGGACTCATCGGCGCAGATCGGGATCGGGTGGGGCAGGTCGGCCAATACGCCGTCTTTGCCGGCGGGCAGGGGCTGTTCGATCATCGCCACGCCCAGCGCGGCCAGTTCCGGCACCAGTTTCAGGTAAAGTTCGGCATCCCAGCCTTCATTGGCGTCGACGATCAGACGGGCGGACGGCGCGCCGTTGCGCACCGCGGCCACTCTGGCCAAATCGTCTTTATCCGCCAGTTTCAGCTTGAGCAGCGGCCGGCCGGCGTTTTGCCGCGCGGCCTGTTGCATCTTCTCCGGCGTATCCAGCGACAGGGTGTAGGCCGTTTCCAGTACGCCCGGCGCCGGCAGATGCAAACGCTGCCAGATGCGCTGATAGTGGCGTTTGCATTCCAGATCCCAGAAGGCGCAGTCGAGCGCGTTGCGCGCCGCGCCAGCCGGCAGCCGGGTTTGCAGCTGTTCACGATCCAGACCGTGGCGAATATCGTCGCGCAGCGCGGCGATTTGCGCCATCACGCTCTCAATGGATTCGCCGTAACGGGCGTAGGGAACGCACTCGCCATAGCCGGTAACATCAGCGGAACGGAGAGCGACCACCACCACGTCGGCCTGAGTTTTACTGCCGCGCGAAATGGTGAATGTACCCTGTAGCGGCCAGCTTTCATGGAAGAGTTCGAGTTCGATCATAGGCTGGCCAATTGGTCGACGATGCGTCCTACGCCCTGGCGGAACGGATCCACCACCGGCAAACCGAATTTTTTCTCCAGGTCGGCCATCAGTTGTAATGCGTCCGCTTCGCTGAGCGCCGCCGTATTGACGGAGATGCCGACAAAACGCGCTTTAGGGTTCGTGAGATGGGCGACCGACAAATTCAAGGCCATACAATCGGCGATATCGGGAATCGGATAGTCGACGCCGCGCATGGTTTTGCGGGTCGGCTCATGGCACAGCACCAGCGCATCGGGCTGCGCGCCATGAATAATACCGGTGGTTACGCCGGCGAAGGAGGGGTGAAACAGCGAGCCCTGACCTTCAATCACGTCCCAGTGATCCGCGTCGTTGGCCGGCGCCAGCGTTTCAACGGCGCCGGCGGTGAAGTCGGAGACGACGGCATCAATGCTCACGCCCGAACCGCTAATCAGGATGCCGGTTTGGCCGGTCGCGCGGAAGGTCGCTTTGCCGCCGCGCGATAAAATTTCTTTTTCGATTGCCAGCGCGGTGTACATTTTGCCGCAGGAGCAGTCGGTGCCGACCGGCAGCAGGCGTTTACCCGAACGTTTGCGGCCATTGGCGACCGGGTAGACCTGCGACGGGTGGCGGACATCGAACAGGGAACGACCCAGTTTCGCCGCCAGTTCGCTGAGTTCCGGCACGTCGGCCAGGCGATTATGCAGCCCGGCGGCCAGATCCATACCGCTTTTCAACGCTTCGCTCAATACGGCGATCCATTGTTCTGAAATGATGCCGCCGCGATTGGCGACGCCGATGACTAACGTTTGCGCCCCGGCCGCCCGGGCGGCGCTGATATCCATATCAGGCAAGCCGCAATCGGCATGACAGCCTTCCATGCGGTATTGACCAACACAATATTCCGGGTGCCATTGCTTAATCCCGATAGCAACCTTTGCTGCTAACTGATCGTGCGCGTCACCCAGGAATAATAAATAAGGTTTTCTGATATCCATTATTCATCCTCATAAGCACTAAGCGTAAGTCATTAATAAAGCGGTCGGATAAAACGTCATTGGCTATAAACATAATCTGCCGATTGATAATAACTGTAGCAATATAATTGTCAATAACTCCCATTGTTAAGTGATAACCTCTGATTTTTTGTCAGTTTAGTGGGGTTAAATTCAGGTTTTAACTGTTTTTATGGGATTAAATGTTGTCATTGTCTTTTATTTTAAAATCGTACGGTTTTTTATAAAATCGGCATGAGGATATTTGGATGAAATATTTTATCTCGTTGTTTTTTATTGGTTTTGTATTGTCTTGTTAATTATTTTTATGCGCTAATTTGGTGAGCTGACTTATTATGGGGCCCCATAATAAAGCATCCGGTTTTTTTGTTTTTAATTTGTTAAGAGGAATGGTGTTTGCCGATGCCTGATATCAATAATTCTGATATTTTTACGCTGTGTCAGAAAAACAATTAATATCTCGGATCTAAATATAGAAATGGAATGATATGACCGGCATCGCCGGCCATTTGATCCGCGGTTGCCGACCGAGTGGTTAAACACGGCCGTCGTCAACCTCTATGGCGGGGATATCAGTTACGCCGCGCGGTATAACCCGCCGCGACTTCATCGGGCGCGCAATCAACCACCGTTTGATCGTCAGGGTCGCAATCTTCAACAAAGGTCAAGGCAGCGAATTCGTCGATGACCAGTTTCGGATAAGTGGGGCCGGCGTCGCGGTATTGACGCATCAGATCCAGATGGTCGTTCTGGAAACAGACGGTTCTTTCCGGGTGTTGGGCGATCCATTGCGGGAAGAAAATCACGCCGTGTATCGACCGCTCGGCGAAGTTGATGGCGACGCTGACGTCGGTGCCGGTGGGTTCATCCCAGGAAACCTTACACACCTCGTCGGCCAGCCTGACGAGATGGACTTCCTGATCCCGCACCCAGCGTCCGCCTACCATGCCGCTGTGAATGCGGTAATCCATGGTGCGGGCGTTTTTGATATACATCTCATACTGCCAGCCGTTATCGTAGGTGTAGATAAGGTGTTTGCCGATAAAACGGGTCAGGGTTTCAGGCCTGGTGGATTCGAAAGCATCACTCATGTTAAACGTCCTCTTATGTTGATTAAGGTGTGAATCACGGCGTATTCCGCTACTAATTAGAGGAGTATCAGAGGATTCAGGCGGTAATAACTATAGCAGCCAGACCAATCTCCGCGTCTGTGGCTAGAAGGCAGGCGGATTGACGCAGGCCGGTATGGCATTCCCCCGCGATGGCAGGGGAACCTATGGCTTTGCAGGATTAACCGTTGCCCATGGCGTTGAGCTGCTCATCCACAAACGCGCGGACCTCGTCGCCGTAGGGCGCGCGCATCGGGAGATTGGAATGACCCGCCGCGCTCTGAATAAATATCGGGCGGGCATGGCTAAAGCGTTTGAAGCCTTCTATGCCGTGATAGGCGCCGGTTCCCGACGCGCCGACGCCGCCGAAGGGAATATCATGGACCAGAACATGGGATAGGGCGTCGTTGATCACCAGCGCGCCGGAGAGGGTGTGGTTGCGCAGCCGGTCGATTTCCGCCTGGTCGCGACCGAAGTAATAAGCGGCCAGCGGGCGCGGCCGGCGATTGATGGCATTGATGCATTCGTCATAACTGGAATAGCCTTGTACCGGCAGCACCGGGCCGAAGATCTCTTCCTGCATCGCGCGCGCCGTATCGGGTACGTTGACCAGCAGCGTGGGCGCCATTTTATGTAATGCCTCGCTGTCCAGATTTTCATTAGCCGGGTTAAGCTCGACAATCTCCGCTCCCAGGTCGGACGCCTCTCTGACCAGTTCGTGCAGCCGGTTGAATGCCTTCGCGTTGATGATGGCGGTGTAGTCCGGGTTGTCTTTGAGCGTCGGGTAGGATGAGGCGATAAACGCCTGCGCGTGTGCGATGAACTCCCCGATTTTATGCTGCGGCACCAGAACGTAATCCGGTGAAATACAGATCTGGCCGGCATTAAAGGTTTTCGCCGTCAGGATCCGCTCGACGGCCTGACGCATATCGCCGCTTTCAGAGATGATGACCGGCGATTTGCCGCCCAGCTCCAGCGTAACCGGCGTGAGATTCTCCGCGGCGGCGGCCATGATCTGCCTGCCGGTCGCGGTGCTGCCGGTAAACACCAGATGATCGAACGGCTGCGCGGAGAAAAAGGCGCCGGCGTTGTGACCCTGCACCGTCGAGATCTCTTCCGGGGAAAAGTGTTCGGCGATCAGCCGACACAGCAAACCGGAACCGTTCGGCGTGGTGCTGGACGGCTTGAGCACCGCGATGTTTCCCGCGGCGATCGCGTCCGCCAGCGGCCCAAAGGTCAGAACCAGCGGAAAATTCCACGGGCTGATAATGCCGACGACGCCCAGCGGTCGATAGTCGATAGAGACCTGGGTATCCGGAAAAGGCGCGCTGCGGGTTTCGCTCTCTATCCAGTCGGGTAAATGGTCGTGGGCGTGTTGCAGCGCGGCGACCGACCCCAGAATATCGGAAATCAGGGTATTAATCGGGCTTCTGAAACCAAAGTCCTTGCTGTAAGCCGCCGCGAAATCCTCTTTATTCTCCTTTAGCAGGCGAATGGTGCGCAGCAGGCGATCCTGCCGTTGCGCGGCGGAGGGCGGCGAACTGCTGAGATGGCGCTTTTTGAGCGACGTCAGTAACCGGGTGAAATCCTCATAAGATGCCGGATGGTTATTGACGATGAGCGCCGCCGATGATGTTTGATTTGCCATGATGACCGCCTCTTATCAATGAGTTAGGGTTATTCGCAATAAAGACGCCGTTGTCCGGCGTCTTGTTAAGACCGTTTCTCTGTTGTGATGACGATGCGAAAACGGGCTTCGTTGCGCATCATTTTCGCGTATCCTTCCGTTGCCTGTTCCAGGCTTATCGTCTCGATTTTGGCGCGGATATTTTGCAGCAGGCTGAAGTCGAGCATGGTTTCGGATTCGCTCGGCGAGCCGGTGACCACACCTTTAACCGAGCGCTCGCCGGCCAACAGCTCGCCCACGTTGATGCTGACGGGGTCGTTCCCTACGCCGACGATAACCAGGCTGCCGTGGGGATTCAGACCGCGCAGCAGCGGCCCGAACGTGGCCGGGTTCGACGCCGTGGCGATGATCACGTCCGCGCCGCCCAAGGCGATAAGCGCCTGCGCGGGATCGTCGGCCTGGCTATCAATATAGTGATGCGCGCCGAGTTCGAGGGCGAGCCGCTGTTTTTCGCCGCCGCGGGCAATGGCGATGGTGCGCAGGCCCATGCCGCGCGCATATTGGATGCCAAGATGACCCAGGCCGCCGATCCCCTGGATCGCCGCGGTCTGACCCGCTTTCACGCCCGACTTGCGCAGCGCGTTGAAGGTGGTGATGCCCGCGCACAGCAGCGGGGCCGCGCTGACCGAGTCCAGATCGTCGGGAATGGCGATAAGACCGTGTTGGTTGGCGAGCATGGCTTCGGCGTATCCGCCGTCGCGATGAACGCCGGTGACTTGCTGATTGGCGCAGTTGATAAAGTCGCCGCGCCGGCAGGATGCGCACTGTCCGCAGCGGCCGGCGAGATAACCGACGCCGACGCGCTGACCGACGCGCCAGCGCGGGTCGATACCTTCACCGCATTGCGTAATCCGGCCGATAACCTCATGCCCCGGCACTCGGGGGTAGGTTAAACCGGCAAAACCATAATCCACCGTAAAGGCGTCGGTATGGCAGATGCCGCAGGCTTCGACGGCGAGCAATACCTCGCCGGCGGCCGGGGTCGGCAACGGGCGTTCGACCAGTTCAAGTACGCCGTTGCCTGTCGCCTGTACTGCGCGATACTTACCGTTCATAGGCTGTATCCTTTTATTTTTAAGACGCGATGCGTCTGGTTCGTTAAGCGTTTAAACGCCATGACGTGCTGTACTTTCTCTGCTTCAGGACGTTGCGGGCAGGCCAATGCCGAAACTTGCGCGTCCGTCGGCATGATTTGCTCCCAGCTTCGCAATAAAATAGGGATAACGGGATAAATGAATCCGCGGGTCAGTCGTTGATAGCCAACAGGAGATCCGATAATGCCAATGCCGCAAACCACGCTTGAACAATGGGCGGTACTGCGTACCGTAGTCGAATCCGGCAGTTTCGCCAGGGCGGCGCAACAGCTCAACCGCAGCCAATCTTCGGTGAGCTATGCGATTAATCGTTTGCAGGAGCGGCTGGGGGTGGCGTTGTTGCGGATTGACGGCCGCAAGGCGCGGCTGACCGAGGCCGGACGCACGCTGCTGGCGGACGCCACGCCGCTGATCGAGGATATGGTCCTGCTGGAAGTGCGCGGCCGTTCGCTGCGGACGGGACACGAAGCGCAGGTGCGGCTGCTGGTGGACTGTATCTTCCCCCGTCCGTTGCTGTTTAAGGCGTTGAGCGCCTTTCAGCAGCAATATCCGACGGTACAGATAGATCTGCGGGAACTGGTGCGTCAGGCGGCGCCCGATCCGGCGACGCTGGCTTACGATCTGGCCATCAGTATGTGGGATATCACCAGCCGCAATGCCCGAAAAATGTTCGACGTCGAGCTGGTAGCCGTCGCCCATCATGCGCATGCGCTGCATCAGCGGGGAACCAGCCTGACGCAGGCTACGCTGTCGCGTTACCCGGTGGTGTTCATCCAGCATCACGATAACAGCCCGGCCGCGCTTCATACCTCGGCGATGAGCGGCCGCCAATGGCGGGTGAATACGGTGGAGGCGGCCATCAGCGCGGTGAACAGCGGTTTGTGTTATGGCTGGCTGCCTCGCCATTTGATTGCAACCGAACTGGAGCAGGGGCATCTGGCGGTGTTGCCGCTGCAAAGCGGCGCTTCGCGCCAGATCCCGCTGTGCCTGAGTTACGCCAGCCGGGAGCGCGCCGGCATCGCCACCCAGGCGCTGGCCGAACTGCTGCTGGCAGGCTGCGGGTAACGCGCGGCTTGCCGTCCCGCGACGATGCGGCGGCATGGCGAATTCGGTGGATAGATATAAGTCGGTCATCTCAATTTACCCGCGACGATGTAGGGTGAAAAACATCCTATTCCGCTGGTAAAGAGATTAAAAACGGAATTTTTAGCCAGAAATCAATCGAAAAATTAGATTAGTTAACACAAAAAAAGCGTAATTGTTGCTATGAATTAACTTTCGGTAACATATCGTCAGCAGCAGGGTAAACGTCGGAATAAGGTTAAAATATGAGCAAAAACCGTTGGTTATACGCGACAGGGCGATCTGGCGAAAATGCGTGAACGGTCATCGTTTCGCACTTGGATTGCGCGGCGTCGACCCGCGCTGAACGGGCGGAACAGCCAGTTATCGGACTCCGGCGGATATCGTAAAATGTGACGGAGTTATCTGAATCGCCACCCGCGCGGCGGAAAAAATTTATCAGGCGCCGCTCGACAGATTATTCGAACTGGGATAGCTTAAACGACGGGCTCGCAAGTCGGGTTCCAGCGTCGCTCGGACGGTCCGGGCGCTCACGTTACTTCGAGGATATTATGGCTGATTCCCATTCTCCGCGCCGTTTTACGCGCATTGATCGTCTTCCCCCTTATGTATTCAATATTACCTCCGAGTTGAAAATGGCTGCCCGCCGGCGCGGCGAAGACATTATCGATTTCAGCATGGGCAACCCCGACGGCCCGACGCCGCCGCATATCGTGGAAAAGCTCTGTACGGTTGCTCAACGGGAGGATACCCACGGCTACTCGACGTCCAGAGGGATCCCGCGTCTGCGCCGGGCGATTTCGCGCTGGTATGCCGATCGCTATCAGGTGGAGATCGATCCGGAAAGCGAAGCCATCGTGACCATCGGTTCCAAAGAGGGGCTGGCGCATCTGATGCTGGCGACGCTGGATCACGGCGATACCGTGCTGGTGCCGAACCCAAGCTACCCGATTCATATTTATGGCGCGGTTATCGCCGGGGCGCAGGTGCGCTCGGTGCCGCTGGTTGAGGGGGTGGATTTTTTCAATGAACTGGAACGGGCGATCCGCGAAAGTATCCCTAAACCGAAAATGATGATCCTGGGTTTTCCCTCCAACCCGACGGCGCAGTGCGTCGAACTGGATTTCTTCGAGCGGGTTGTCGCGTTGGCGAAGCAGTACGGCGTGCTGGTGGTTCACGATCTGGCTTATGCCGATATTGTTTATGACGGCTGGAAAGCGCCGTCGATTATGCAGGTGCCTGGCGCCAAGGATATTGCGGTCGAGTTTTTCACCCTGTCGAAAAGCTACAATATGGCCGGCTGGCGCATCGGGTTCATGGTGGGAAATCAGGAACTGGTCAACGCCCTGACGCGGATCAAAAGCTATCACGATTACGGCACCTTTACCCCGCTTCAGGTCGCGGCGATCGCGGCGCTGGAAGGCGACCAGCAGTGCGTGCTGGATATCGCCGAGCAGTATCGCCAGCGGCGCAATGTGCTGGTGCGCGGCCTGCATGAAGCCGGCTGGATGGTGGACGAGCCCAAAGCCTCGATGTATGTCTGGGCGAAAATTCCAGAGGCCTATGCGCATTTAGGCTCGCTGGAGTTCGCCAAGCGTCTGCTGGCTGATGCGAAGGTGTGCGTATCGCCGGGGATCGGGTTCGGCGACTATGGCGATACGCATGTACGCTTCGCGCTGATTGAAAATCAGGATCGTATCCGCCAGGCCGTGCGCGGCATCAAGGCGATGTTCCGGGCTGATGGACTATTGCCTTCATCAAAATAGTCTGTCGCTAACGTCTACCCCGGTCTGTCGGCCGGGGTTGTCCTTTCAAGCGTTTTTCCGTCCTCTTTTCATGATAACCGCGTACAGCCGCGCACTTTCCGCATAACGCCGGCTAAACCCGTTGGCGCCTGATACCGACTATGCAAGCATGCCGTTTGTGATGTCTGTATTGATTGCCGGAGCCTGACATGGAGTGGTTGACGACGTTAGCTGAAAGAACGCCGCAAGGGTGGCTGGGTCTATTGGCATTGAGCGGCCTGATGGCCGGCAGTTTTCTGAATGTGGTTATTTTTCGTCTGCCGATCATGCTGGCGCGCCGTTGGCGGGATGAAGCACGGATGCGGCCGGCGTTCGGGGATGAGCCGGTCTTCAATTTGTGCCGGCCGTCTTCAGGCTGCCCGCGCTGCGGGCGATCGATCGCCATAAAAGACAATCTGCCCGTAGTGAGTTGGCTCTGGTTACGCGGACGATCGCGTTGCTGCCGGCAACCGATTTCCCGGCAATATCCGCTGGTTGAACTGGTTACCATGCTGGCCTATCTGTCTGCGGGCATGCTGTGGCCGCCGGGCGCGGCACTGTGGGGCGCGCTGATTCTATGGTCTTTTCTGCTGGCGTTGGCCGCCATTGATATCAATACGCGGCTATTGCCGGATGGTCTGACGTTGCCGCTGTTGTGGCTGGGGCTGCTGTTTAACCTGTTTGCCACCTTTACGCCGCTGGACGATGCCGTTATCGGAGCGATAGTCGGCTATCTGTCGCTTTGGCTGCTGTATTGGCTATTCAGATTGCTGAGTGGAAAAGACGCGCTCGGTTACGGCGATTTTAAATTGCTGGCCGCGCTGGGCGGTTGGTTGGGGTGGCGCGCGTTGCCCGAGCTGGTGCTGATTGCGGCGCTGAGCGGGTTGGTCGTCACCTTGTTATGGCGAGCTTTTCGCCATGAAAGCCTCGCGCAATCGCTGGCGTTTGGTCCGTGGCTTGCATTGGGGGGCGTGGCGGTTATGTCGCTGCGCTGAGGTAGCGGGGCATAAAGCGTGAAAACCGCGCTAATGAAAAAACGGGCTGAAAGATTGCTCTCAACCCGTTTACGACGCCTGAGTCGGCTAGTTTGTCATTTGTTGCACGACTTCCGCTTATGTGTGCATTTATACACTTGCCGTCGTTTTATTTTGTCCCTGTCAGGCAGTGATTGGTTATTCCAACATCAACATAAAGGCGCTCATCCAAACAACCAGACAGAATGAGATGCCCATAAAAAAATACTTCACCGATATATTCTCCAGAAGAAAACACGCCAGCAACGATCCCGATTGTGCGTTTTATTATGAAAGGGAAATATTTTGTCGTGGCATTCCACCATCGGATAAACATTTCCCCACTGTCATCACCAGGGCTCACACCAGTTATGACGGGATCGGCGCTCAATCTACGCTGAGTCAGGGGCCTAATTCAAGTGGTCATCGGCACTATATTTGCAGAAATAGCATTAAAAAGCGTTGGACGTATGCAGGCGTCATCCGGCGACAATCAGCCTCTGCTGATTATCATGCGCGAGGTCGGTCTGTTCTGGCGAGTCTCGCCGCGCCGTTTTATCGCGATTCTGAGCCGGAAGCGGCTTCTCCTCGATATTTTAACCGCCAATCGCCATGTAAATCGGGCAATAGCGATCTTCTCTGTTATCATTGCCGCAAATCACGCGTCGGTTCGTTGAACTGGCGTCGCCTTTCTGATGTCGCCTTTGGTAATAAGAGTAATCATTGTGAGTACAACCTCTTTTTCTTCCCTCGCGCTGCCGGCTGAGCAGTTATCCAACCTGAGCGAACTGGGCTATAGCGCCATGACGCCGGTGCAGGCGGCGACGCTGCCTGCCATCCTGAGCGGCGCCGATGTTCGCGCCAAAGCGAAAACCGGCAGTGGTAAAACGGCCGCGTTCGGCATCGGTCTGCTGAATCATATTGCCGTCGGGGAGTTTACTACCCAGGCGCTGGTGCTGTGTCCGACGCGGGAACTGGCCGATCAGGTGAGCAAAGAGCTACGCCGTCTGGCTCGATTTACGCAGAATATCAAGATCCTGACCCTGTGCGGCGGTCAGCCGATGGGACATCAGATCGATTCCCTGGTTCACGCGCCGCATATTGTTGTCGGAACGCCGGGGCGCATTCAGGATCATCTGCGCAGAAAATCGTTAGCGCTGGCCTCTCTGAAGGTGTTGGTGCTGGATGAAGCCGATCGTATGCTGGATATGGGATTCAGCGACGCGATTGACGATGTGATCGGCTATACCCCGGCTCAGCGTCAGACGCTGCTGTTTTCCGCGACCTATCCGGCGGAAATTGAGCAAATCAGCGCGCGGGTACAACGCCAGCCATTAAATGTCGACGTCGCCGATGACGGCGATGAGCCTGCGATCGAACAGCGTTTTTATGAGGTCGGCAAGGAACAGCGCCTTCCGCTGTTGATTTCCCTGTTAGGTGACTATCAACCGGCGTCTTGCGTGGTGTTCTGTAACACGAAACGGGATTGCCAGAGTGTCTTCGAGGCGCTGGATGCGCGCGGCATCAGCGTGCTGGCGCTGCACGGCGATCTGGAGCAGCGCGAGCGCGATCAGGTTCTGGTGCGCTTCGCCAACCATAGTTGCCGCGTGTTGGTGGCGACGGATGTGGCGGCCCGGGGATTGGATATTAAAGATCTGGCCCTGGTGGTGAATTTTGAACTGGCTTTTGACCCAGAGGTGCATGTTCATCGTATTGGCCGTACCGGTCGCGCGGGCATGGAGGGGCTTGCCGTCAGCCTGTGTACGCCGCAGGAAATGAGCCGCGCGCATCTGATAGAAGATTATCTGGGCATGCGCATTGACTGGACGCCGGCGACAGCGGTTAGCCGCAGTGACGCGACGACGCTGGAACCGGAAATGATGACGCTGTGTATCGACGGTGGTCGTAAAGCCAAAATTCGTCCGGGCGATATTCTCGGCGCGTTAACCGGCGATGCGGGGTTAACGGCGGCGGAAGTCGGCAAAATTGATATGTTCCCGCTTCATGCCTATGTCGCTATTCGTAAAGCCAGTGCAAAACGGGCGTTGAAACAGCTACAGCAGGGCAAAATCAAAGGCAAGAACTGCAAAGTCAGGCTGTTGAAGTAAGCGTTCGGCAAATGCCGTTCAGGCTGCGCGCGGGGCCTGAACGGATGTCTGATCTCATCTTCATCTCCCTATTTCCGCTATCTGAGCGATATTTCGCCAGTGAAAGACGGTAGGTAAACTGACGCATTGACTGTAAGCGGGCGAATGAGGTAAAAACTGAACAAGCGTGATAATAAATAGCTGCACCAATAAATCACCTTGCGCTGTTTTGATTGCAACATGCCGAGTCCCCAAAAAGTCGGACTGGCCATCGCAGAACGCCAACGGCGCGGCGATGAGAAAAGGATAGGGGGGTATAATACTGATACAACGCCTGTAGTTGTGTGGTAGTCTGAGGAAAAGCAAGGTTTTCCGGCTATGTCGCAATTGACTTCGGATCATGTTACGTAATGGGGAGAGTGCGGCAACATAAATTATTATTCAGATAGATCAATGACAAGCGAGGTTCGCAAACGTAACTGGCTTTGTCTGTCAAGCTACGCACGATATGTGTGTTTGTGGATTTGATTATGTTCATAAAACATCCGTTTTATTAAACAGGAATAATAGTTCATCTTGTTTTAATTTGTTTATATATTATTTTAATTCAATCTAGTATTGTAAATATATTAACACGTCGCCTTAATGCGAAAGACTTTCTTTCTGCCATAACAATAACTTCTTTCAAATAGTGTGTTGTAGACCTTTATTTTGATGGTATAAACAGGGAGAGAAGATGGGCATCATTATATTCGCTTCATTTGTTGTTAAGTCCCTATTTCGAGGTGCGGGACAAAACGCTACATTTTGAACAACGCCAGCGCTGTCATGGGATTATAATGGCCTCGTAACGCGGCAACCGAATGACGAATTCGTCGGGAGCGAATCGACCGGCCAGTTATTGACCTGCGGTAACGACGGTATTTGCCGCGTTAGCCCTGTCGCTTAGCCGGCTAAGGAATTCGGGGTATCTGTCGGACGCGGATTTGAATGCGCTTATTGCGGCTATTCAAAACCAGAGATAGGTAGAACCATTTAGTAAATTAAATAACGCGAACAACGAAGAGAAGGATATAAGAATAGTCCTTCCACCTATCAATAATAGATGAAAGCGTTCCAAAATTTTCTTCTTTGACCGTACATGCTCTTTTTATTTTTTAACGGCAATCTATTTTACTCTTAACTACCTAAACATTTGTAACGGATGAAGAGTTTTGGCTGATGATACCCCGGACCAGAGTAACTGATGAATTTAATGAAAACATACCGGATGAGGAAAGCGGCGCTTCCCCGTATCGTCGGCAACGTTGGCACCGTTCGATTTTAGGGCGCGTCACGCTATTTCTGCTCATCGGTATTATTGTTTCATATGGCGTCGGGGCGGCGGCGGGCTGGTTTATTGTCGATAAAAGCTCGCAGGAGCAGTGGCGACGTCAGGCCGACACTAACGCCCACATCATGAGCTATATCGTCCGCAGTATATATACGTCGGTGGTTGCCCGTATGGATGAATCCGGGCAGATCACGAGCATGGTGGCGGAAAGCTTTCTGGGCGATGACGAATCCATTCTGCAAACGGGATTCAATCCCGTCGATGTGCTTTCTCTGGCGGCCATGCAGACGAATAACCCTGTCTGGCTATTCCAATATCGTGCAAAAGAGGGGTTTGTCAGCGTCACGGATGCAAGCGACGGCGAAGGCGGCGACATTCTGGCGCTGGAGGATCGCAAACCGGTAACGCCCGACAGCTTGAGAACCATGCTCTCCGGCTTTGTCTCGATTGACGGCAAAACCTATTTCGCCAGCGTGCTCCCCATTGTGGCGCCATCGGGAAAGTTGTTGGGCGCATTGGTAAGCAGCGTCGGCGAGAAGCCGGATCTTTACCGCATTCATAATACCTTGCTGCGCAACTCGCTTATCGGACTATGGATTGTACTGGTGGCGACGGGGCTGATTATCAGCCTGCTGATGAGGCAGTTTTTTCATTCCGTACCGACCCTGATTCAGGCTCTGACGCGCATTGCTCACGGCGATACCGCGAATGTGACGCCGATGCTGCAAAGAGATGATGAAATCGGCCATCTGGCGGTCGCCATCGAAAAACTGCGGCAGGCGATGGTGGAACGGGAACATCTACAGCAAATCAAAGACACCGCGCAGAAAATGGAATACATGGCCCACCATGACCAACTGACCGGCCTGCCCAACCGTACTTTTTTCAGCGGCGCGTTGGAAAACGCCATCGCCCGGCTGAAGCCGAAAAAAGCGCGTTTTAATCTGATGTTGCTCGACCTCGACTATTTCAAAAAGGTCAATGATACCTACGGCCATCCGGTGGGGGACTCCCTGCTGATTAACGTCAGCGAACGGATCTCCCTGTTGGTCGGCAATGACGATGTGGTCGCACGGCTGGGGGGCGATGAATTTGCGCTGATTCAGCATGTTAAGGAAAAACCGATACAGGAAGCGCGACAACTCGCGGAGAAGATAATCTCGTCGATATCCGTACCGTTTTACTGTCAGGGACACGAGTTTTGCGTGGGGATCAGCATCGGCATCGCCAGCGCGCCGCTGCATGGCGAGACCTCGCCAATTCTGATGAAGAATGCGGACGTGGCGCTTTATGCGGCTAAAAACGCCGGCCGGAATAACTTTCACTATTTTGAATATGGCATGGCGATGCCGAGTTCGGTTCAGGATATTAAGGAGCTGGATATTGAAGGCGCCATGTCGCGCAAGGAGTTCGAGCTTTATTATCAACCGCTGATGCGCCTTTCGGACAATACCATTATTGGCTATGAAGCGCTGGTTCGCTGGCGCCATGATTCCCGACAATTGCTGATGCCGGATGTATTTATCGCGCTGGCGGAGAAAACCGGACTGATTGTTAAACTGGGCGAGTGGGTTATCCAACAGGCATGCCATGACGCCATGACGCATTTTTCCGACCATCAGTGCGTTTCCGTAAATATATCGGGGATTCAGGTTCACCATCGCGGATTAACGGAGATCCTGGCCCGGGCGCTGGCGCACAGCGGGCTGCCGGCTTCGCGCATCGAGATCGAGATAACGGAATCCATTTTGCTGGATCGTCAGGACGCGCTGCCGGTATTACAGCAAATACAATCCATGGGCATCGAGATAGCGCTGGATGATTTGGGTACGGGCTATTCATCGCTGGATTGTCTGGCCGATTTTCCCTTTAGCCGGGTCAAGCTGGATAAAGGGCTGGTCGCCGGCATGGAGGAGAGTGAATCGAAACGCGTTATTGTTCGCAGCATCATTGGTCTGGTTAATGAACTGGGGATGGAATGCATCGCCGAAGGCGTGGAAACCGAGCGGCAATTGACGCTGTTGCGTCATGTAGGGTGCGAATATGCACAGGGTCACCGAATAGGTGAAGCGCGACCGGTAACGGCGATAATAGGTTGAAACTATGCGGTATTTACTGAACGGCTCTCAGGTTTTGCTAAACAGATATGCTCAGATGGCCTATCGGCTGACCGCACGTATTTTCCATGGGTCATGTCGACAGGTAACGATGGCCATGGTGCTGTTATTGCCGCTGCAACAGGCCGCAGCCGCCGAGCCGATGGATAATACGCTGACGCGGATCGCCCAGAGCAAAACGATAAAAATAGGCCACCGGCTGGATGAACCGCCTTTTTCCTACCGGGCCGACGACCAGATTGTCGGCTATTCGATCGATCTCTGCCTGCGCATCGTCGAAGGAATAAAAAGGTATCTGAAGCAGGATGATATACAGATTTTGTTTGTCCCGGTGACCACGGCGACGCGTTTTCCCCTGATCCGGCATCGCGGGATCGATCTGGAATGCGCCGCAACGACCAATAATCGCGAAAGGCGCAAAATGGCGGAATACGCCTATCCCCATTTCGTCTCGTCGACCCGTTTTGTCTCACTGAAGCGTAACGGCATCAGACGCATTGAGGATTTAGCCGGGCGCAGCGTTTCAGCGAGCAGCGGCTCGGTCAATCTTGAACAGTTGCATGCCGTGAATAGGCACAAAAAGCTCAATATCTCCATTGTATTGAAAAAAACAAATAAAGACGCCTTTGATCTGGTGGAGAATGGTAGCGTATCGGCCTTTGTGATGGATGATATTCTGCTGGCGGGGCGGGTGGCGATCGCTCCCACGCCGTCCGATTTTGTGCTGTCGGAAGATTACTTAAGCCGGCCTGAACCCTATGGCTTCCTGATGCCGCCCGGCGATCTGGTCTTCAAGAAGGTCGTAAACGAGGAATTGCGTACCATTTTTACTCAGGGGGAAATAAACGCCATTTATGATAAATGGTTTCTTTCTCCTATTCCGCCTGACGGCATTAATCTTCGCTTTCCTATGCCTCAGACCCTTAAGGCGTTTCTGGCGCAGCCGCAAGACTACCTTGACTAAAGGAGAAATGATCGATGTGCGGATACGGTAAACGCTTACGTCATTTTCTTATCGTTTTGTTCATCGTCATGGTCATGGAAAGCCATGCGTCCTGGGCCGCCAATATCATCCCCACGCTGGAGCGGATCCGGCAAACCAAGACGATAAAGATAGGCTATGGCGATTCTCTGCCATTTTCGTATATTGGCCCGACGGGCGAGGTTAACGGTTATTCCATCGATTTGTGCAAACGCATCGTCGATGCTCTCCGCATCCGGCTCGGGTTGGAAAAAATCAATATTGAATACGTGTTTCGCACGCCTTCCAACCGGGTGCGGCTGCTTACTAACGGCGCGATAGATATCGAATGCGACACTACCACCAATACGACGGAACGGCGGCGTAATGTGGCGTTTTCCATCAGTCATTTTATGGTGGACACCCGCTATGTTTCCCTGCGGAAAAATCACCTGAACACGCTGGCGGACTTACGTGGTCGAAGCGTCAGTATTGTGCTGGGAACGAACAATGTTGCTCAGATCAATCAGGTCAACCGGGAAAAGAAGCTGAATCTTTCCATCGTTTCCACGGATACTTTGCAGAAAGCCTTCGACATGGTTGCGCAGGAAAAAGTCTTTGCCTATGCCATGGATGATGTATTGCTGCATGCGATGGTCGCCCGCGCGCCCAATCCGCAAGCGTATATGATTTCCAGCGAGCCGGTGTATGGCGAAACCGAGTATGGTTTGATGATGCGTCATGGCGACGAGGGGTTTATCGATGCGGTTAACGACGCGCTGCGGCAGATTTACGCCGACAATGAGATAGAAGCGATTTATGCGCGCTGGTTTAAACAACCGCTTCCCGGCAGCGATATTAATCTTAACTTCCCGATGCGTGATAATCTGAAACAGCTATTCCGCGCCGCCGGAACGCCAGGCGCGCAATAACTATCCCTCAGAGCACTGCGTATTAAGCCGCCTGACACCATTGAGCCAGGTGTCGCAGCGCCTGATCGACCTCCTCGCTCCAACCAAATCCGGCATTAAGCCGCAGGCAGCGATCGTAACGCCGATCGGTTGAGAAAAGGTAGCCGGGCGCAATGCCGATGCCTTGCGCGCGCGCTTTGATAAACAGTTCGTGTGTCGGCGCGCAGTTCGGCGGCAGTTCGACCCATAAGACATATCCTCCCTGCGGTTTTGAAACCCGCGTACCGGGCGGAAAGTGATTTAACACCCCGTTGCGCAGCAGCGTGATTTGGCGTGCCAGCTCGCGTCGTAGTCGGCGCAGGTGAGCGTCGTAACCACCGGTTTTCAGAAACTCTGCGACAGCCGTTTGCGGCAGCATGGTGGTGCCCATGGTGGAGGTGTATTTCAGCGAGGCTATTTTTCGATTCCATTTCCCGCCGCTCAGCCAGCCGAGTCGGATCCCCGGCGCCACCGTTTTGGAAAAACCGCTGCACAGTATGACATTCGGGCTGAACGCGCGCAGCGGGAAAGGGCGTACGGCGCCGAACGCGGTATCGCCGAAGGTGTCATCCTCGATAATGGCGACGCCGTGCTCATCCGCCAGTTGCGTGAGACAGGCTTTTCTCTCGTCGGAGATAATGCCGCCGACCGGATTGTTGACGTTGGCGAGCGCGACCCAGGCTTTTACCACCTGTTGGCGGAAGAGGGCGGCCAACTGCCTGGCATCGGTTGTACCGCTGTCGTCCTGTTCGACTTCCACCACCCGCAGCCCCAGATTACGCAGCATTTGCAGCAGGACGAAATAACAGGGCGAGTCCACCGCCACGCTATCGCCAGGTTTGGTCACCGCGCGTAACGCCAGCGACAACGCCTCAAGGCAGCCGTTGGTGACAATGATCTCATCAGCCTTCAGGTTACAACCGTAGTCCAGCGCCCGGCGGGCAATTTCCGCCTGCAACGGCGGGTAGCCGGTTCCCTTGACCGGGTGACCCAGCAACTGTGGCTGACGGTAGCTGAACTGGCGCATCAGCAGGCTGATCTTGCGGATGGGATAAAGGCTGCTGTCGCCGTTAGCCAGATCCAGCCGCACGCGACAATCGCTGCCGACCATCGCCAGATGCAATTCGGTTTGCGGATCCAGCGGTGTAATCGTCACCGGTCGCAGCGGCGCGGGCGGCGCATTATCGGGCCGGCAAACATAAAAACCGGATTGAGGGCGGGCCTGAGCGTAGTGTTCGTCCTCAAGGGTGCGCAACGCCTTTAGCGTAGTCGTGACGCTTGCGCCATATTGTGCCGCCAGCTTTCTGACCGAAGGGAGCCGTTGACCCGGCGATAATGTTCCGTCGACTATCGCCTGTTTGATCCTTTCGGCTATCCATCGGTAGCGGCACGTCTGTTCTTCCATCTGTTCTGCCTCATATCGCACCCAACTGTTCATATCGTCGGGCAAGCTTTAGATGTACATTTTCTCCTACGCCAACGGCGAAAAAAAGATGATGTAATCATTTAAATATCAATTAATTATACCATAATCCAGCCGGCGTCGTTTGCCGCGGTTCGCGGTGTCGCCGCTCGTTATGGAGCATGAGATTTTAATGGAAAAACGCATGGAACTTTCAACTATCGACCCTGATATCGCGCCTTTGCTGACCCGTGAGCTGGCAAGACAGGAAAATAATATAGAGCTTATCGCATCAGAGAACTACGTTAGTCCGGCCGTGTTGGCGGCTCAGGGATCGGTACTGACCAATAAGTACGCGGAAGGTTATCCCGGCCGACGTTATTATGGCGGCTGTCATGTCGTCGATGAAGTTGAAACGCTGGCGATTGAGCGCGCAAAGTCGCTGTTTAATGCCGAATATGCCAATGTTCAGCCTCACTCCGGTTCTCAAGCCAACCAGGCGGTGTTTCTCACGGTGCTGAATCCCGGCGATACCATCCTCGGCATGGCGTTGTCCGATGGCGGTCATTTGACCCATGGCGCCGGCGTAAACTTTTCCGGTCGGATATATCGCGCTTTTTCTTATGGGCTGGCGCCGCAAAGCGCCGAAATTGATTATCAGGAGGTAGAGCGATTGGCGAAAGAACACCGGCCAAAGCTGATTATCGCCGGCGCGTCCGCCTACTCGCGCACTATCGATTTCGTCCGTTTCCGCCGTATTTGTGACGATATCGGCGCCTATTTGATGGTTGATATGGCGCACTACGCCGGGCTGGTGGCCGCAGGCGTTTATCCGTCGCCGGTAGGGATCGCCGATTTTGTCACCTCGACAACGCATAAAACGCTGCGCGGCCCGCGCGGAGGACTGATTCTGGCTAAAAAAGAGTTTGGCGCCGCAGTGGATAAAACGCTGTTCCCGCTTTATCAGGGCGGCCCGCTGATGCATATTATCGCCGCCAAAGCGGTTGCTTTTCGTGAGGCGGCGACGGACAGTTTCAAACGCTATCAGCGACAGGTCATCGCGAATGCCCGCGCGATGGCGCAGGTGCTTGACCAGCGCGGACTGCGCATTATTTCCGGTGGTACGGACTGCCATATGTTTTTAGTGGATCTGAATAGTAAAGGCATCAGCGGCAAAGCGGCGGAAGCGCTGCTGGAGCAGGCGCATATCACGCTCAATAAAAACGCCATTCCCGGTGATACGCGCAAGGCGACCGTGACCAGCGGTATCCGCATCGGCACGCCGGCGATTACCACGCGGGGATTCGGCGAAAAAGAATCGCGACTGCTGGCTGACTTGATCGCCGATCTGCTCGATGCTCCGCAGGATGAAGCGGTACAAATCCGCGTTCGTGACGCGGCGCTGACGCTGTGCGCGCAATTTCCGGTATATGGCGCGGCCCGTTAAAAGAACGCAAGACGATTGATGCGGTTTGCTATGACTCGCCCTGTCGCCCGGCCGTTAAATTCAACCACCCGCCGCAGGCGAGTGGTTGATGAATATCGCTTTTCCGTCTTTGATGGGGTAAAAGCGCGCGGTTCTATTCGTTCAGACTTGCTTGCTTTTCAGTACCCCGGCCACAGACAGGCGATTTTGCGGCGAGGTTAAAGGCGCGGTTTTTACCTTGCGGCGTTTACGCGGTTTTATTTCACGTTCGTTATAGATTTTTAACCCCATAACCACCAGAGCCAGTAGCGTCGTGATGCCATTCGCCGTCATTACCGGCACATCCTGTACTTTAAAACCGTAAGCGGTCCAGCAGGAAACACCGAAGAACAACGCGGCATACATGCCCAATGAAATACCGGTGGTATCTTTGTTGCGAATAATGTGAACCACCTGCAAAAAGAAAGAACCGGTAGTCACCCACGCCGCCAGCGTACCCAGCGCAATCGACCAATGATACAGCGCCAGTATCGATAATGCTGCGGCGACAAATGTCCCCGACACAATCAGTAAGTGTTTTTTCATGTCATTTCCCCTTAGGTAATGCATGGAGGATCGTCTGAACCTCGTCAACGGCGGCGCGCAGATGGCCGGCGACCCCCTCCTGGCGACGAACCATGCCGAATAATGCGGACTGATTGGCAAATGCGGTCAGCGGATCGTCCGCGGTGAAAATACTTGCCACATCAATGCTGTCAATCGCGCGATCGTCGTAGCTGAACGGCAGCGCGTTCTTGTGGTACTGCTGCATAAAGAGAAAAAACAGCGCGGGTAAACGTAATGTCGCCCGCGGCACTTTCCCCTGACGGTAACAATCCTTCAGGGTCGGAACGATAAAACCATGCAGCTTGGCGATGCTATCGGATGATACGCGCGCGACCGTATCGCGAACCCAACGATTGCCGAACCGGGCGAGGACGCTATCGCATTCGGCCGGCAGATCGAGATCGATAGCGCGCTGTTGCAGTGCAAAACCGACGTCTTGCAGAACGTAATCGCGGATCCAGTCGGTTACCTGTTGGGAAAGGCTTTCATCGATATAGCGTTTGCCCTGCAAGGCGCCGGCCCAGGCGATACCGCTGTGGCTGGCATTGAGCAGACGAATTTTGGCCTCTTCGACCGGCGTCACGTCGTCGACAAACTCGACGCCAACCTGCTCCAGCGCGGGACGTTTACCGGCAAAGCGATCTTCAATCACCCAGCGGGCAAAACTTTCGCAGGACAATGGCGCGGCATCACCGGTAATCCCTTGCCGTTCCAGACGTTCATAGAGCGCATCATCGAATTTCGGCGTGATGCGGTCGACCATGCTGTTCGGCGCGCTGGTGTGCTCCTTCATCCAGTCAATCAGATCGGAACGTTGTTTGGCGGCCAGAAACTCACGCATCCCCTGGGAAAAACTGTCGCCGTTCTGACTCAGGTTATCGCAGCAGAGTAGCGTGACCGGGCCGTTTTTTTGCTGCTGGCGAGCGGTCAGGATCAGCGTCAGCGCTCCGTATAAAGTATTTATTTCACCTTCATCGAGAAGGTCGGCCTTGATGGCGGGGTGAGATACGTCGAGATGACCATCGTCATCCAGGAAATATCCACCTTCGGTAACGGTGAAAGAAATAATTTCAGTGTTTGGGGCGGCCCCGACGGCGACGGTTGAAGCGAGACGACTATCCCACAGCAGGATTTGATCCACCGCATCTATGGTTTCATAGTTGCGTTCCCCTTCAGGAGAGATCGTTTCAAGTGTATAGCGGCCGTTTTGAGATTTGAGCTGTTGCAGCGTTTTTTGCGTGGAGCTATTGCGGATGTTGGATAACGCCATATGCCAGTGGTCGTCACCCTGTCGTCGCAACTGATTAAGATACCAGGCTTGGTGAGCCCGGAAAAATGCGCCTGCACCCAGGTGCAGCCAGGTTGAAGTATTTTTTGTCGATATAGGCAAACCTTATCCTTACTCCAGTGGAGATTATTTATCCACTGTTAAGGTTAACATTTTTTTTGGCATAATAAAAATTCACTATTTATTAGTTGGTTAGGTTAAATTTTGGCGTTTTTATAAACACTTTTCGGCTAACCAATAATCGATATTTTATCCATGCCGCGCTTGTTAGCCGGATTTCCCTTGCTGGCGGTTCAGTTGCGTATTTGTCTTTTTAACTAATTGATTTTTATTTGTTATCTTGGGGTTTTATCCGGCGTGTGTCGTCGCGCTTTTAAACGGCGGACGCAAAAAATCATCCCGCTAATGACCGCCACAAGAGGCCGGTAAGGCGCGAATGGGAATCCGCGAGGATTCCGTCTATGATGATTTTGCACCTGCGGGCTTATCTTTGCCCTTAACCTATTAAAATATGGACTAATGAGGAAAACACTTTGGCTGGAGCGAGTTTATTGACGCTTTTGGATGATATCGCCACGTTGCTGGATGATATTTCCATCATGGGGAAAATGGCTGTTAAAAAGACGGCCGGTGTATTAGGGGATGACCTGTCTCTGAATGCCCAGCAGGTGAGCGGCGTAAAGGCAAACCGCGAATTACCGGTGGTTTGGCGCGTCGCAAAAGGTTCTTTGCTCAATAAGGTGTTTTTAGTCCCGGTGGCATTGCTGATCAGCGCATTCGCTCCCTGGGCCATTACCCCTTTGCTGATGATTGGCGGCGCTTATTTGTGTTACGAAGGGGTAGAGAAAGTGGTGCATACGCTGCGCCACGGTAAAGAGGAAAAAACGCCGGAGGCCCGGCAGCAGCGGTTACTGGCGGCGGCTCAGGCTGATACGTCCGCTTACGAGAACGACAAGGTCAAGGGAGCGATCCGCACTGACTTTATCCTCTCGGCCGAGATCGTCGCCATTACGCTGGGCATTGTGTCCGATGCGCCGCTGCTTAATCAGGTTGTGGTGCTGTCGGGCATTGCGCTTCTGGTGACCGTTGGCGTGTACGGCATTGTGGCCGGTATCGTTAAGCTGGACGATCTTGGTATGTGGCTGGAGCAGCGCGCGTCTGCGATTGCCAACAAGGTCGGGGCCGGACTGCTGGTCTTGGCGCCGTTACTGATGAAATTCCTCTCTATCGTCGGCACGCTGGCGATGTTTTTAGTCGGGGGCGGCATTGTGGTGCATGGCGTGCCGCTGCTTCATCATACGATTACTGATTTTGAGGCGCGCTTCGGTGGCCTGACCGCCGTGCTGATGACGAATCTGGCTAATCTGGTCATTGGCGTTATCGTCGGTTCGGTGGTGTTGTTGGTGGTGGGGCTGATTTCCCGTTTACGTAATAAGGCATAGCAATGCCTTTCGGCCAGATTTCCTGCGCAGGTAGGGAATCTGGCGAATGTAGTTAACTGAAGGGGGCAAGTATGAGGCCGGAGATGAGTAAAGCGCATATCACCAGGGTAACGGCGCGGTATCGTTCATATACATAAATACGCCCGTCAGCAGAGAGATAATGACAATCAATATAACCGTGAGTCTCAAAAAAACGCTCCTCTAATGCAAATCATGTCTAGTCACTATCCGTCAGGATGACTACCTGAACCCACTATCGAGGATACGATTATAAAGATTATCGTCGCGTTGTTAATTTTTTTACGAATAAAAATTGAGGGGGAGAACAAAAAGTAGCCATCGATAAAAATCGATGGCGAGTGAAAAACGTTATTCAATGTCGTCTTTATTACTATAAAATATTATAGATTTTCTCGTTTCCCAGCTATTAACTCTTCTTTGTTTTTATCCAGCAAATCACACATTTTGATCTCCTTATCCAGGCAGATAACGGCTTTTTCATTCCGGCTGTAAGGTTTCCATACCGGTAAACCTTGGCCATTAGGGTTGCCGCTGGTTGCGAAATTGACCCAATAGGAGGACATCGCGTTTTCCAGTGATTTATCGACGCCATCCCATTGCCGATTGAGTTTCGATTGGTTGTGCAAAACATAAGGCAGTTCACTTGAATGGAATACGCCAAAGTTTGGATGTTCCTGCCAGGGAATCGCTTTACCAAAAAAGTATAAATAATTGGGCTGATGACCATAATGAATTCTAAGGTCCGCCATCCATTTCATTGCGTAAAGACGTTCATCGCGGAGAATATTTTTTTGGGTGACGGCAACATCATGGATATCCTCCGCCTTGTATAAGGCATGAAACGCATCCAGGTGCTCGCCATAGTATTTTTTAGCATAAGAATCGAGATCGTTTACATTCCATTTGCCGTAATCGGACTCGCTTCCTCGCTCATCTTTATTCATGCCAGCCAGAACCGGGACATCATTCTGCCTGTTTTTTTGGTAAATATCGGCTATCTGCGTCGGCAATAATTCGCCATCAATGACCGCGCCCTTTATTGGCGTATTGATGGCGAATTTTTCAACCAGCTGATTAGCCGGCGCATTCCTCAGATCGTTTAAGGATGAATAGCCTGCGGATTTAGCCCATTGAGAAACCTTTCTTTCTGCATCGGCCCGGGGAATACCCAGGCTCTCTGCCGGACGGATGCCATAGTTGGAGATGGTGCTGCCAGGAGCGCTTTCCATGATGGCTTTATTATATAAACCGTGAGCCAAAGGTGAGGCATTTAAAACAACAATCGAATTGGCCCCCGCGGATTGCCCCATAATCGTAATATTGTTACTGTCGCCGCCAAATTTATCTATATTATCTTTTATCCAATGCAGCGCCGCGATTTGATCAAATAGCGCGTAGTTGCCGGAGTTGCCTGATTCTTTCGTCAGCGCTTCATGAGCAAGGAAACCAAAGACGCCTAACCGATAATTAATGTTTACAAAAATAACGTTTTTGCGCGCAAGGTTCTCGCCATCGTAGATCGGCACGCTCCCCGAGCCTTCAACAAATCCGCCGCCGTGAATGAATACGATAACGGGCAGTTTATCTTTATTGGATTGCGCGGGGCTCCAGATATTGAGATACAGGCAGTCTTCACTCATCGGGCCTTGATGTAAAAATTCAGATGTCCAGGGAAGTTTATCGCCCGTCACTACTTTTTGCATACAGCCTGCGGCAAAAGCGTCGGTCTTTTTAATGCCGTCCCATTTGTTTACCGGTTGTGGTTTTTTCCACCTTAATTCACCGACAGGCGGCGCCGCATAGGGAATACCCTGAAATAGAGACAGTTGTTTATCTGCGGACAGCTTACCTTCTATCATGCCGCCGGTTACGTTAATGGGACCCTGGATAGCGCCTACGGCGCCAATTGAATATAAAGAAAAAGTAAGTAATAACCCTGGATACGTTTTTTTCATGATCATCATCGCTGTTAATAAACACCCGGTATTTATTTCACTTATCAAAATAAATATCCGTGATCTGATTCGCACTTTATCGGTGCAGAATTATATTGGCGTTAGGCGTTTTATTGGCGTGATAGTTTCTTTGCTAAATGATTTTGGGCGGTTATTTCTAAGAGAACAATCCGATATGCATACGCCACATTAAAAAGTGCGGCATATGCATATCGCGGCTTTGCTTAGAGCGCGAAGGATTCGAGTGATTTACCATTCTCAAGCGCTTCTTTGATAACTTTAGGGGTACGTCCTTGACCCGTCCATGTTTGTTCATTGCCGTTTTCGTCCGTATATTTATATTTAGCTGGTCTGGGACTGCGTTTCGCTTTAATCGGTTTTGATTTTACACTCTCTAATAGTTCCGAGGGATCAATGCCGTCTTCGAGCAATTTAGCCCGAATGGCTTCCAGTTTAGCCAGACGTTCAGCCTGTTCTTGTTGCACCTTGGTTTCTTCTTCCCGGCGATCTTCAACGATGGCAGTGAGTTTTTCCAGCATTTCTTCCAGCGTTGCCAAATCGATTTCACGAGCCTGCGCTCGTAGCGTACGAACATTGTTTAAGATTTTCAGCGCGTCAGTCATTTATTTTATCCTGTATAGTTAAAAAGACATTATTTAGCATACTCGATATTTTAGGATAAAACGAAGTGGTTATGCTGATATATACAGAAAAATTTATGCCAACAGGTATTCGCCTCTCTACAGGGTAATATTTTACGCGGATATTTTGGGCGGGAAAGAAGGGGAGGCGGAAAATCCAAGGATGTCATACCGGCATCTACTCGCGGAGTAAAGCGTAAAGCAGATAGGAAAAGCCTATTCATATATCGTTATAAATATAATGCGGTTTGTGTTTTTTTCGATCTAAAACTTTTTAATATTTAATGGGTTTGTATTTTAAATGATAGCTTATATCGCCTGTGCTTGCGTTTTAGCGGCGGTTTAATATGCTGAAAAAAACCGCGTTGCGAGAGAAAAGATAAAACCGCCGCTTTGCTCCGGCCCGGAGAAACTCGCCTGTACTCGAAGTATGACGCGTCTGTATCCAAACATATACATGACCCATATCCACCTCTCTCGGTACGTAGCGCGATGAATTATAGGGCGCGCGGACTGTCGTTTGGAATATCGCCAGCAAGATCGGAATCGGCGGTCGTGGTTGCCGAACGGCGAGGCGCCTATTGGCATTAAAATCAGCAAGGTAAAGTGATTGCTGCGATATGAGGCGCGTTTCTGGTGTCCCCGACTGGAATCGAACCAGTAACTAGCCCTTAGGAGGGGCTTGTTATATCCGTTTAACTACGGGGACGTAAGACCGGGCCATTATACTCATTTTGACCCGGATAATAAGCACTTAACCGCGCGTTTGCTTAAAGTGTCAGCAGTCAGTCATGTTTTTTTCTTTTCGCCGCGAGGTTACTTGCCCCGGCCTGCCGCTTCCTTACTGGTTTTCTTGCTCATGTCGTTACGGATTTGGGCATGGCTCATCAGGGCGAAGATAAAGGTGCCGCCGATGATGTTGCCAGCCAGCGTCGGTAGGGCAAAAGGCCAGATGAAGTCCTGCCAGGCAATGTTGCCGATAAATACCAGGTAAAAAATTTCCGATGCGCCGGCGACGATATGCGTGAGATTACTGAATGCGATCAGCCAGGTCATGATGATGATGACCCATATTTTAGCTGAGCCAGCGTGCGGTATCATCCAGACCATAGAAGCAATAATCCAGCCGGATACCACCGCGTTGGCAAACATTTCCGCCGGCGAATTTTTCATCACCTTCATGGATAGCTCAATGAGCGCATCGCGGGTGGCGCCATCAAAAACGGGCATATGGGTGAATGCCAGCGCGGCAAGCGCCGTGCCTATCAGGTTGCCGGCCAGCACCACTCCCCACAGCCGGAACAACAGGTAAAAATTATGCGAGGAGGGGTTTTGCATGATGGGCAGCACGGCGGTGACGGTATTCTCGGTAAATAGCTGCTGGCGGGCCATAATGACAATCACAAAGCCGATGGTATAGCCGAAACTTTGCAGTAAAAAACCACCGGGAACGCCCTCCAGATTCATATGCAGCATGCCGATGGCCATGAACGATGTTCCCATCGACAGACCGGCGGCAACCGCCGACCAGAACAGCGCCATGGCGTCACGCTCCAGCTCCTTCTCGCCTTCCTGACGAATTTCCTCATGTATGGCGGCGGCAGGCGAGGGCAGGGTGTTTTCATCAACCTCGATCTCTTTTCCCTGGCTTTTTTCTTCGCTTTCTACTTCTTCGACGTTTTTGCGATCATCATGCTGGTCGGTTTTTTCTTGTTGCGCGCGGTGTTTTTCCGATGTTTGATTCATCTTTACTCTCTCTGATTTCCTTCTTCTAATTGTGATAAGCGTAGCCGTTTTCAACACATAGGGTAGCGCCCGAGCGTCACCGGTTTGCGAACCCTATGCTATATTCTCGTCATATCAGTCAGAATTTTGCGACTGGATGTCGTCGTCGCTCCGCGCGTGATTGCCGCATTGTCTTTGGGGATGGATTGAGAATGGTCTGGTAAACGCGTTAAAGCGTATGAATGGACAAGCCAAAGTAGAAGCAGGGCAATAAAATGTTACACTGTCGACTGATATCCCGCCTTCGTTTCCCATGCGAATGGGCTAAGCAGGTACCGGGAATTCCCCATTCCCGGTCGCGGGTATAACGCAATATAATCAGGGAGAACAGATATGAATTACCGCCTGAGCGGGGTGGTGCTTGCCAGCGTGCTGCTTATCGGCTGCGCCAGTACCGGGGATGGGTCTCAAGACGGGCGTTCAGACCCGCTTGAAGGTTTCAACCGGTCCATGTTCAGCTTTAACTACAACGTGCTGGACCCTTATCTGGTAAGGCCGGCGGCCGTTGCATGGCGGGACTATGTGCCTTCGCCGGCGCGCAACGGGCTGAACAACTTTTTTGGTAACCTGTCGGAACCCGCGGCGATGGTGAACAACTTTGTCGAAGGTAATCCCTATAAGGCGATGATTCATTTCAACCGCTTTTTCCTGAATACGCTGTTAGGGATGGGGGGATTGATTGACGTGGCGTCAATGGCGAATCCCAAACTGGCAAAAGAGGAGCCTCGCCGTTTCGGCAGTACGCTGGGTAGTTACGGCATGGGCTACGGGCCGTACGTGGTGTTGCCCGGCTATGGCAGCGCCACCATCCGTGAAGACGGCGGCAATTACGTCGACACCCTCTATCCGGCATTGAGCTACCTGACATTCTGGATGTCGGCGGGCAAATGGGTGCTGGAAGGGTTGGAAACGCGGGCGCAATTGCTGGATTCCGACGGCCTGCTGCGTAACTCCTCCGACCCTTACCTGATGGTGCGTGAAGCCTATTTCCAGCGGCATGATTTCCTGGCCAGCGATGGAAACGCCACGCCGCCGGAGAATCCGAACGCGGCGGCGATTGAAGATTCTCTGGATGAAATTGATTCCGCCAGATAGCGGTATCTTTTTCCGTCTGATGAAAGGCGCCTTCGGGCGCCTTTGCGTTTATCAAAGGGGCAAACGCGTTCCCTTTGCTTGAATAACGAGAGTTGTTTCGCAAACGTTACATCATTGTTGTTGGTTTATTTACTTACAAAAATGTCATTTCTCCCCATTGGTAACAATAATGTTACGCCGACAGCCAGAACGGACGCCTCTCTATGCTGAAAAGAGTCAGCCAACTGATTTTTTTGTTAAAAACATTATTAACAAAAGGGTCATAAATGATGGTTTTCACCATGAGGGCAAGCGTATGCTGACGGTAAGGGATGCGTGGAGAATCTATTTGCCTGCGATTATAAAAATTCAATGAAATAGAGATATAAGCATGAAAAAACTACTCACTATGATTTTATGTTTGGGTGTAGCGGGAATATCCCAGCAAGTAACAGCGCAAGAAAATAACGCGACGGAGAAAACCACGGACGTGGTGTTGATTGGCGGCGGGATTATGAGTTCGACGCTCGGCGCTTATCTGCAAGAGCTTCAGCCGGACTGGTCAATCGATATGATCGAACGTCTGGATAATGTGGCGGAAGAGAGTTCCAATGGCTGGAACAACGCCGGCACCGGTCACTCCGCCTTTATGGAGCTGAATTACACGCCGGAGCCTGAGAATGAAAACGACCCGGTCAATATCAGTAAAGCGGTAGAGATCACCGAAGCCTTCGAGATATCGCGTCAGTTCTGGTCATATCAGGTTAAAAACGGCGTGCTGCACGACCCGAATTCCTTTATCAACAGCGTACCGCATATCAGCTTCGTGTGGGGGGATGAAAACGCCCGCTTCCTGCATCGCCGCTATGAAGCGATGCAGCACAGCACGCTTTACCGTGGTATGGAATTCTCCGACGATCCCAATGTCATCAAAGAGTGGGCGCCGCTGATCATTGAGGGCCGCGACCCGGCGCAGAAAGTCGCCGCGACCCGCATGCCTATCGGCACCGATGTAAACTATGGCGAAATTACCCGCCAGTTGGTGAGTTCTTTGCAGAAAAAGCAGAATTTCGCCCTGCATCTCAATTCCGAAGTGCGCGATATCAAACGTAATGCGGATAACACCTGGAGCATCACTTACGCCGATCTGAAAAACGGTGAGAAAGAAAGCGTGGTCAAAGCCCGGTTCGTCTTTATCGGCGCGGGTGGGGCGGCGTTGCAACTGTTGCAGAAATCCGGGATTCCCGAAGCCGACGGCTACGGCGGTTTTCCGGTCGGCGGCGAGTTTCTGGTAACGGAAAATCCAGAATTAGTGAAACGCCATCTGGCGAAAGTTTATGGTAAAGCCTCCGTCGGCGCGCCGCCGATGTCGGTTCCGCATCTGGATACCCGTATTTTTGACGGTAAGCCGGTGCTGCTGTTCGGGCCGTTCGCCACCTTCTCCAGCAAATTCCTGAAAAACGGCTCGCTGTGGGATCTGATTGGTTCAATCACCTTCGCCAACGTCATGCCGATGACCCATGTAGGACTGGATAACTTCGATCTGGTCAAATATCTGATCAGTCAGGTGATGATGGATGACGACGATCGCTTTGCCGCCTTACGGGAATATTTCCCCGACGCGAAAAAGGAAGACTGGAAACTGATCGTTGCAGGGCAACGCGTCCAGGTCATCAAGAAAGACGCGGATAAAGGCGGCGTACTGAAGCTGGGTACCGAGATTGTCAGCTCGCAGGATGGTTCCATCGCCGCCTTGCTGGGCGCATCTCCGGGCGCGTCCACGGCGGCGCCGATCATGCTGAGCCTGCTGAAAACCGTCTTTAAAGATAAGGTCGCGACGCCGGAATGGCAGGCCAAGCTGAAGGAAATTATTCCTTCCTACGATCAGAAGCTGGACGGCAATATTGAATTGACCAATAAGATCCGCAGCTACACCAGCAGCACCTTGCAGTTGAACTATATTGAAGTCAAACCGGAATAACGATCGAACGCATTCCTGATAAAAGGCCGCGCAAGCGGCCTTTCACCTTTTCAGTATTTATGCCCGCCCGCCAATGGCGACTTGCGGTGTCGGCCGCAAATTCCCCTTACCGATCAAAGATTCCCTCCCCCGTATCTGTCCGTCCTGCTTGAGTAATCTGTCGTGATGAGCGCTTTAATTGTCTGTAAGATCGAAACGCGGCTGTTTCGCCTTACTCTTCATTTTGTAATAATGATAAATAATATTATTAATGTTGTAATAATTTGATTTTAAATGATATTTTAAATATTTTTTCATCAAAATCGCTTGCCTGGCTGATCATATTTTCGGCATAATATGCGCCATAAAATTTCTCAATGGACATGAAAAGGAAACCGCATGGAGCGCAATTACGCCATACCCTCGTCTTTTTCTTCGTTAACCGCCACGCTCGCCCGTTATCAACTGTCCGTCTTTGGCTGCGCCGACCTGGACGTGGAGTCCTTTACCGCCAGCGAGGGGCTGAGCCAGACCTACTGCTACCAGATAACCTTTACCAGCGGCCGCGACATCGCCCCCGGCGAGATGCTGTTGCAGGACGCCTCCTTTACCTTCA
>NZ_JBEIAC010000019.1:0-89691 GCF_040240335.1 Brenneria sp. L4-2C
TAAAGCGATTATAAACCGTTTTCCAGGAGCCATATCGCTCAGGTAAATCGCGCCATGGCGCACCAGAACACAACACCCAGAACATACCGTTGATGACTTTACGATGCTCAGCCCATGGGCGTCCGGCTCGTGGGGATGTAGGTTCAGCAGGCAGTAAGGGCTGGATGATGCTCCATGCTTCATCGGGAAGATCGTATCGGGCCATATCTCAAAGTGTTGTGGAAATAAGTAGTTACTATAGCTCAGATGATTAAGGGACACAGCCTAGGTTGTTTGTAGCGTCCGCCTCTGCCACATGGCCGGCTACCAGATTATATTGCGCTCAGATCAACGAAAATGCCAGATCGAGTATGAACCAGTCACTCCGATTTATTCAACGACACGCTACAGCCTTTTCCCATAAACCTGTGCTACATAACGCCCACGCCCATCCCCATGCCCTAAATCCATCGATACCAGCGCGCTGGCTTCCCGGTTGCTGAACCCCTGCTGCCGATAATAATGCATCGCATCCTGCGCCCATGCGTAACGCAGGCTGTGCAAAGAGTATTGTCCCTTTAGCCCTGCCAGAGCCGTTTGCGAGCGCCAGCGGTTCATGGCGCTTTTCAGATCCGGTTTATCAATCAGCCGACCGTTGCGAGCAGCGGTAATCGCAATCGCCTGATGCACTGCCTGCGTTAACGCTTCCCGATCCAGAACCCGTGTTTGTCGGGGCCGTCCGCCTTTGGTGCCGAATACTACCGTCAGTTGTTCGTCGCCTCGCTCCAGCACTGCGGCCCATGTCTGGAGCGACTGCGAGCACTGCACCGCTTCCTGCGAACGTAGGCCCATCATTCGAGCCAGTTGCAGCGTCAGCGCAAGTCCGGCGTCTTTCTGTTGCAGGATTGCCAGCGCCGCCTGATAGCACTCCGGCGTAATCGCCTGCCGCGTACCGTTCCGGCTGGCCCCACTCAGCCCTAACGTCTTGTTGCTCAGCCGTTCCGCATTCGCCAGCTTAGCCCACCCGGCAGTCCGTAGGATGACACGCACCGCCGCCATTTCATTATGCAGCGTACGCAAAGTAATTCCCTGTTCTAACCGTTCGGCGATATAGCATTCGATATGTTTTGCTTTCAGATGCTGCACTGTGCGAATCTGAATATTCAAAGACAGCAGGTGACTGGCAAGCCGCTCTGCAATTTTTAGTCGGTCATGTACCGTTTTATGGCTGCCGCCAGCCTGTCGGGCTAGCGTCTGTATTTCCCGGTTTAAACGTGACATATGCTATCCCCCATCCTCAATAACCTCTGTTCTCCGGCGCACGGCGATTTACGACACGGATTTGCCGTGCCGCACTGAACAATACCTGCGCGCCGGAGCGGCAGCGGTTGAGGTATGGCGGGGATATCGGTTATGCACTCGGTGCAGCCGCCTGCATCAGCAGGGTAATCCCCTCAGGCTAAGAGCCTGCCTCGGTATCGGTTCAGTCCTCCTCTGATAAGTAGGTTGATAAGAATTGACGCAGAAAATGTGCGTCAGATGACAGGTCGCGCCGGAAAACGCTGTGGCGCAAGGGCTGGCGCAGAGATCGTTATCGGCGTCACTTGCAACGGCTTTCAGCCGTATGAAGTGACGCCGCTGCCTCATGGATGCATTCGCTGAGGCAGCAAAAGGCCGCGGACGGTTGCGCCAGTCACTGGCGATAAGAGTGTAAACACGCATCAGCGCGTAAACGGACAGCAACGAAGCGATAGCTTCACGAACTGGATGCAGCTCTGGGCTGCTAAGGTCAGGTAGCTGCCGTCGCCGAAGCGAGCACCCGCAGAATGGCAGCGATGGCGGGCTGGGTGTAGACCTCACAGGCCGAGCCTGTGCGTTGCCTTGAAGGTCGTGGCAACATGGGATGCTGCTTCTCGCAGCGATAAAGCACTAATAACTTACTGCGCCAGCCTTCCCGCATCAAGCGGCTAACGCGCTGCGCTTGTTGGCTCCCTAACGGATTTCCATTCCATAGAAATCCGTTAGGGAGCGCCGAAATCCACCAGCGCAAAATGTAAAGTTTTGTGAATTTACGCCGGACGAGCCTTTACTCTGACTCCCCTGCCCTACCCCGTCCGCGCCCGGTGTTTTGGTAGCGCGAAGGCCAGATCTCTTCGGGGCGTTTATTCAGCGCTTCGGCGATCAGGCGTTCGCCTTTCGGCCAGTGTCGTGTCAGCGCGTTTGCCAGCGTGGACGATGCCAGCCCTGCCTCTCTGGAAATCGCCGACAATGTTGTTCCCTGCTTTCTTAAACTTGCAATGATATCCGCCGGATGCCAGTCATTACCGTCCATTTTCCCTTCCCCTATGCCGTTATCGCCAAATGTTCAGCACCTCTAAACAACTACGATGTTAAGTAATGCTAAACAGTAAGTCAATATCCGGCCACGGCGTTGACTATGCTTCCTGTACGGCTTAAATCCGCGCGGCTTAATGCGCATCTCACTCAAGAAAAACTGGGAATACTGGCGGGCATCGAAGAGGAAACCGCACGTTCGCGCGTCTCGCAATATGAAAACGGGATACATCGCCCGACATTTGAAATGATGTGCGCCTTTGCGAAGGTGCTGAATGTACCGGAAGGCTATTTCTATACCGTCGATGACAAATTTGCGGAAATGCTGCTCGATCTTTACCGCCAATATAAAACGCACACCTTTTGATCTTTCTTTTTTGGCAAACCACGCCTGTTCAGGGACTCTAAGCAACTCATATGTAAAGCAATGCTAAACATGGCATCACTACGGATGATTAATGGTGCCAGTATGTTACCTACTCGCCTTAAAGCGGCCCGTTTACGAGCCAAAATGACGCAGGAAAAATTGGGAGTGCTTGCAGGTATTGAAGAAGCGACCGCACGATCGCGCGTCTCTCAGTATGAAAGCGGCACACACCGCCCGACTTTTGAAATGATGTGCGCCTTTGCCCGCGTTCTTAATGTGCCTGAAAGTTATTTTTACACCGTCGATGACGGCTTCGCAGAACTCATCCTGAAATTATATGAAGGCGAAGCCGTTCAGTGGAAAAAGGGATAAGTCGCTTAGCGCAAAATAACCTCGCGCAACAACGGCGATCCCTCAGCAGTCCATATCCCACTGTTCGCCGTCATGCCAAACGCGCCGATGCCCCGCGTCGCAGCGCTTTTCGTCACCGCTTCCCCACCTTCCCACCGATCCAACCTGTCGGCCCATTCCTGCATCATCATCCGCCGCTGCTCAACGTAAACCTCATGGTTATAAGCGGCGCGGATCTTATTAGGATCGGCATGAGATAGTTGTACCTCGATCCACTCTTTCGGATAACCGAGTTCGTTTAACGCCGTCGAGATCGTCGCCCGAATACCGTGACCGGTTAGTCGATCCGCATAACCCATACGTTTCAGCGCGCTATTAAGCGTATTTTCGCTGATGCGCTTTTGCAGGTTGTTGCAATTGGGAAGCAGGTAGCGTTGCGCCGGTCGTCGCTTCTGCAACGTTAAAAGCGCTTTCACGATGTCGATGGCCTGTCGCGGCAGCGGCACCACATAAGCCGGAACGCTGTTACCTTCCCGGCGCATCCTGACCTGCAGCTGTTTGACCGACGCGGGCGGAATAATCCACAGCCCACGTTTAAGATCGAACTGGTCAGGTTCGGCAAGGCGCAACTCGCCGGTACGCACGCCGGTCAACAACAGCAGACGTAAGCCCTGTTGGGTTGTCTCCTGCCCGTTGTAGTCGCGCAGCTTGCGCAAAAACGACGGTAACTCATCCATGCGCAAGAAAGGATTATGCGTCACCGGCGGTCGGGGCGCGGCCACAATATCCAGATCGCTGGCCGGATTGTAGCGCACGCCTTTTTCCACTTTGGCATAGCGGAATAGTTGATTCAGCCACGTTCTTACTTTCTCTGCGGTAGTAAATGCCCTACGCCGCTCTATCCGGCGCAAGACGTCCAAAATATGTGACGGCTCAACGTCGAAAATCGGCAGGCTACCCAGCGACGGCAGCACGTCTTTAGCGAAAATGCGATCGATCTGCGACAGCGTACTTTGTCGTCCGCGCTCCAGACTCAGCGCCTTGAAGTCGCGCCACTGGCGGAACACTGCATCAAAGGTATTTTGCGCCGCAACGTTGCACTGCTGGCGATAGCTACGCGGATCGTTACCCGCAGCCAACTGCGCACGCAATTCGTCACGCTGCTGGCGTGCCTGTTTCAGGGAAAGGGCGGGATAAGAACCGAGCGAGATTCGCTGCTGTTTACCCTGCAACGAAAAGCGGAAGTGCCATTTCTTCGCGCCTTTACCGGTCACGAACAGTGACAGCCCATCGCTATCGTTCAGGGTATAGGCTTTGCCGGTGGTGCGGGCCTGCCGGGCGACGGCATCGGTTAACGCCATAGGGGTTGCCTCCTTCAGTGCTGAAGAGAGGTGTACCGCGCACAGCGAAGCGGCTCAGCAAACAATCCGCACTCGCCGTTCACCCGATTTTCGTGTACTAATTTGTGTACTACTTCGGCGTGGTTGACGGTGGTTTTCAGTGGATTTCGCTGGAGGCTCAACAGAGCGACTACCCTGTTGAATCAGAGAGCTACAGACTTTGGTGGCTGTCTATAGAAAAGAAATTGGAGCGGGAAACGAGACTCGAACTCGCGACCCCGACCTTGGCAAGGTCGTGCTCTACCAACTGAGCTATTCCCGCATGCGGTGCGCTGTATTATCTCTCAGTTCCGCTGAAAAGCAAACTTAACGGGCCTGGAGTGATGCATTGTCCGCAAAATGCACCTAACCGCATGAATGTTATCACTATAATTCATGAGGCGGGCGGCATTATGTCCCAATCTGCGCAGGCTGACAAGGGTTTTTCAGCAAAAATTCGCTTCATCGCCACGCCGGCGCAATACCGTCTCATCATCGGCAAGGATTCAATATTCCTTGGCGAAATCCACTTCCCCGCGTAGCGCGTCGCCGCGCCGGAAGCGCGCCAGGTTGTCCAGAAACAGGCGGACGAGCAGCGCTGGAACCATCGGACCGGCGACATGCGCGGTGATCGTAAGGTTGGGCGCCTGCCAAAACGGATGGGACTCAGGTAAAGGCTCCTGCCGGAAAACATCCAGCACTGCGCCGGCAATCTGTTTATTGTGCAACGCCGCGAGTAAATCCTCATCAACCACCGCCGTTCCCCGCCCTACGTTAATGAACAGGGCTGATGTTTTCATCGCGGCAAACAGCGCGGCATTGTAGATGTCCGTTGTTGCGGCGGTATCAGGCAAGAGGTTGATCACGTAGTCGGCATCCTGAACGGCGGTTTGCAGTTCGTCTATCCCCGCGACGCGCTTAAAGGAAGGTAACGGCCGGGGCGTATTCACAATGCCATAGAGCGCCGCGCCGAAAGGTTGCAGGAAACCCGCCACCTCGCCGCCAATCTCGCCGGCCCCGACAATCAGCACCTTTTTGCCGGCCAGCGATCCCGGTAAACGGCGATTCCATTCCCGCTGATTCTGGCTGCGCTGCCGCTCGTCCAGCTGTAATTCATGTCTGAGCAGTTGGGCGATAACATACTCGGCAATCGGCTGACCAAATACGCCGACCGCCCGGCTCAGCCGGTAGTCGCGCGGCAATCCCGCGGCCAATAGCGGCTTGAAACCCGCCCAGGTGGATTGCAGCCACTCAGGTTTAGCGCCCCGGGCCAACAGCGCGGCGGCGACATCCGGCTCGCCGAGCCAGACGGCATAACGGTTCGCCTGTTCCGTGGTGCCGTCCGATAACGCCAGCTCAATCGGCGCGGCTTCATCATGCAACTGCGCGCGTATTTCCTCAACACGAGGATCCAGCAGAAGAACCGTGGTCATCATCTCTTCCTTACGCAAAAAACAATACATAAAAGGAGAATAACAGCGTAACCGCTAAGAAGAAAACCTCAATGCGCGGTCCAAAAAGACGGGAAAGGCGAACCCGCGTCCGCCTCTTTTTATCGGTCGATGAAACCATCAGTAAGGCCATATCCTGCCTACGTTCGCAGGCAGGATAAAAGCTATATTTGGAAAATGACCGCCTGCCAGGGCTTCATCGTCAGGCGGCTGTCACCCGACGCGGCCGCCGGTTCAGCGCGGTTGCTGATTAACGTCTTGACGATTTTTTTGCCATCAGGGATATCCCATTCAACATTATCATGGCTGAAATTGATCGCCACCAGATACTGTTGATCTTCCAGGGTGCGGGTATAAGCGAACAGTTGATTATGCTGCGGATCAAGATCGCGATATTCCCCGTAGATCAAAGCGGGCGCCTGGCGCCTTAGCGCAATCAGTTCGCGATGATAGTTATACACGGAATCCGACTGGTCAATCTGCGAAGCGGCATTAATTTGCCTGTAGTTCGGATTAACCGCCAGCCACGGAGTGCCTTCGCTAAAGCCGCTATTCACCTCTTCGCTCCATTGCATCGGCGTTCTGGCGTTATCGCGGCTGGTCTGGCTCAGGTGTTGCAGGAACTCATCCGCCGTCACTTGTCCGCTTTCCACCAGCACCTTCCACAGCCCCCGAACTTCGACGTCCTCAAAATCCGTCACCGTCCTGAAAGGATAGTTGGTCATTCCCAGTTCATCGCCTTGATACAGGAAAGGCGTGGCGCGCTGGGTTAGCATCATCGTCGCCAGCGCTTTGGCGGATAAAACGCGCCACCGATCGCTGTCGTCGCCAAAATGCGAAACCGCGCGCGGGTGGTCGTGGTTGCTCAAAAAGCTGGTATTCCATCCCAAACGTCCCGACCGATCGATTTTCTCAAACGCCGCTTTTAACTGCGGCAATGTCCAGTCCGTCTTACGCCAGTTATCCCGATCGAGACGAACGATATCGAAATGAAACAGCATATTGAGTTCATTGCGGTCGGCGTTGATAAATTTCGGCGTATCCTCAAAGGTTACGCCAAAGGCCTCGCCCACCGTCATGGTATCGTAGCGGGATAACACTTCCCGGTTCATTTCCTGCAAATATTCATGAATACGCGGCCCGTGGGCAAAGACTAATTCCGAGTGCGTTAATTTATCCGGCGGCAAATCAGGCAGGCCGTCCTGTTTGGAGATAAAGGGAATCACGTCCATACGAAAACCAGAAACGCCTTTATCCAGCCAGAAGCGCATGATGTCGTACACTTCCTCACGTACTTTTTTATTTTCCCAATTCAAATCCGGCTGTTTTTCCGCAAAATAGTGCAGGTAATATTGTCCTGTCGCGTCGTCTTTTTTCCAGGCCGAACCGCCGAAGAAAGAGGGATAATTATTCGGCGCATCGCCATTACGACCGTCCCGCCAGATATAATAATCGCGATACGGATTCTCTTTCGACTTTCTGCTTTCCTTAAACCATTGATGCTCGTCGCTGGTATGATTTACCACCAGATCGATAATTAATTTCATATTCCGACGTTTTATTTCGCTCAACATTCGATCGAAATCTTCCATCGTACCGAACTCGGCCATGACTTTTCGATAATTGCGGATGTCGTAGCCGTTATCCGCATTAGGCGAATCAAAATGCGGACTCAGCCAAATAACATCAACCCCCAGATTCTTTAGATAATCCAGTTTCTCGGTAATGCCGTTGAGATCGCCAATACCATCGCCATTGCTGTCATTAAAAGAGCGCGGATAAATTTGATAAACGACCGCCTCTTTCCACCACTTTGCGTCTTGCGGCGGAATTGCCTGGGCGGACAGCGTGATGCCGGCTAACGATATGATCGCTGCCGGCTCACGGATATGCATGTTGGCCATCTTAATTCCTCTTTGTGAACATGTTCGTTTTCAGTGCGCTGAAGCACAAGCTGAAAGGTTCCAGCTCATTCTGGCAGCTTCTAAACAGTCTAAACTGTGAGCTGGTTAACATCTAACAGGATACATCGAATCTTTATTTAATAGGCTGATAATAATGGATGATCTTAACTTTATTTATTACATTCTTTTACCATTAGTGATAGTATTTAGAAAAATAAAACAATTAATCACAAAATAAAAAGATATTTACCGCAAAACGCCCGTTCAAACAGCGTTGGAATAAAAACAAATAAGATTATATTTTGGTGGATTAAAGGCCATTTTTGATAATATTCCGTGTAAGTTTTTGACCAGGAACAGGGAATTTCACCAACCGAAGGCTACAATGCCGACTGGAATAAGGGATAACCCAATGCTAAAGAAGCAGTAATGTCATGCTGAGTTGAAAATAACTAGGATCAGTCTTAATTAATAAGTTGTTCACTTGCTATATTATGAATCTACTTTATCCACCACCCAGCATTTACCCATAGGATTATCGCGTCCGGCGTTTAAATTCTCCATAACGCCGCCAATAATAGCGCGATAAAACAATTAGCAAGCAAATAAATCCTTATGGAAACATATCGACTTATTACGTAATTATCATTTACGGGATAAATTGCGCCATTACGGGAGTCATCTGATTGACGGATTAAATCAACCACCCCGCCGACAAGTCGCAGAATGAATAAATAAAATGGCGACAAGATTCGGCATCCGTTATTTCCCGCGCAAATAACAAGAATTGTTAACTAAGAAATAATTAGAGGCCAATATGAATACTCGATTAAAAAACCCAAAGGCGAATCTTCTTCCTTTAACGGACAAAGAGAGCATTCCCTCTTCGCTGTCCCGGCGTAAATTCATTCTTTATGGCGGATGCGTCGCGGGGACGATGGCGCTGGCCGGCGCGCCTAAAGTCATGGCCGGCAACGGCGTTAATAAGCCTAAGCCAGCGAATTGCCCGCCGGGCGTGATCGGCACATCCTGCGTCGCGACCGATAAAACGCTGGCGCCGGGCGCCAACCCGGCCGCGCCGGCGACCTTTACCATCAAACCGGCGACAGGGGAAAATATCGTTTCGGAATATCCGTTTAACGGCAGCATGCTCTACGGGGCGATGGTAAGCAGCCTGCATGAATTTGATACCAGCAGTCTGTTCGCCCATCAGGATAATGCCGATATCATATTGACCAATCTGGGGCCGCAGCCTGTGTTTGTCTCAGCCAGCGCCGAGATCAACAACGATCTCCAGAACGATACCCCGCTACGACGCCTCATTCCTTCACTGCAAAGCGTGATTATCCGGGCCGGCGCGGTGATTACCAGCGCCGACGCCGCGGCAAACGGGCTGATTTCATTGATTCAGGTACGCAGCACCCGCAATGTTGAGACGGATGTATTTTCCCAGGAAACAAACTGGGCCAAATATGCGTTCCCGGCAGGTATGCCCGCGCTGCCGCTCTGGATCTCCAACCAGCTCCATCTGGCGCATCAAATCCAGGTGAACCCGTGGCATTTGGTCGGCCTGCCGGCTCCCGCGGGCAGCAAAGCCTTACCCTATGAGCTATACGCCAACCTCTGGTGGCTGCCGGCCGGCGCGGATGCGGGGATCCACGCCGCGCATGGCAGCAATTTCCTAGAAGTGCATACGCAGTTGATTGGGTTTGGCCGCATGCAGAAATTCACCAACATGGCCAAAGCCCGTGCAGCCATTGCCGGTAAACGCGTCATCCAACCGGAAGGCGGCATGTTCTCGCCTTTCGATACCGGAAAAGCCTTCCCGGAAATGTATGAGGAATTCAGGCTGGCGCCCGGCAATTCCCATCTGCCGATGCCGCTGGTCAAGGATTATGACGGCTGGAAAGGCGAATCCGACATCTGTAAAAACGCCAGCATGGACGATCCCTGCTTCCACTACCCGCCGCATCAGTACTACGCCGACACCGATAGCGTCTGGATTGCCTTCGAATTTCACCGTTCAGCAGACAAAAGCTAATCGACAACCAAGGACAGCGTAGTCATGAATAACAGAAAACTTCCGAACGCGTGGCGGCCTTATAACACCTATGATTATGTGCCGGTTGAGGAATGGTCCGTCGGCGACGATATCGAACTGTACTCGGTCTACTGGGACGGCAAGCCGCATTCTCCCGGCGGATTCGATAGCGACTGGACTATCTATATTAACGCCAAGGCCCGATCCGGCGCCACGAACGACGAGCGCAATGTTTGTCTTATTCTACAGGTCACCTCCTGCCGGAAAGATGCCTTCAGGGTGCGTTTTTCCCCTTCCGCCGCATCAATAGAGGATTATCCGGATAAAGTTTATGGCCCGGTCGTGGCCGAACGCCTCGACCGTATCCGCCGGCACGAACAGGCGGCGGGCTATAAGCCAGTCCTGCGCTGGAACCGCAACGGCGTCAGCGTGCAATTAAGCGCGATACAAATCCAGTTTGTCAGAGCTGACGACGGCCTGCTGGCGATACGCATCAAACGCCTGTCGGACGGCGCAATCACCGATATCTCCTCCGGCCCCTTGTTCCACGCCAAACCCGGCGTCGGCACCGTGGCGAACATGAAGCGCCGGGCGGAGTCGGCCACGCACTACTTCGGTCTGGGCGAGATCCTTAATTATAATCTGACCGGCAAGCACAACCCGGAGGCCGGCGCAGCCAAAGGGGACAGCTACGGTTACTACGGCGGCTCGCGGCTCGATCATAGCGGCGAGCAGGTCACCTGCTACAATTACGATAATCTTTGGTACAACCAGCCCGAGGTTTTTCCGCGCAGCGTCCCTTATCGGGATGCCTTCAAAGCCACCTCCTGCGTCCCGCAATACCTTAACGCGCCGTTTTATATCGAACGGGCCGGCATTAACGGGCGTCAGCAGTTTCTGGGCGTGTTTCTCGATAATACCGGACAGAGTTATTTTTCCTTCAAGAACCCCGCTCGCGATAAAACGGCCGTTGAAGCGGGCGTGCAGCAGGGAGAATTCGATTGCCATTACATGTTCGCGGAACAGGCGGCCAAGGTACTGGATGCCTTTACCTACCTGATGGGACGAGGCAATCCCGGCGCGGCGTCGCCGGACGAATTGACGCTCAACGACCGTGCGACCATGCCGCCCAAATATATCTTTGGCTATTTTCAGGCCAAATACGGCTTTCCCGGTCTGCTGCGCCCGCAGGGAGAAAACGATCCGCTGAAAGTCTATGTTGAGGATATCGTCGAAGGCCATCGGCAGGCGGATATCCCGATAGAAGGACTGGGGATTGATATCGACATTCAGGAAGATAAAAAAGTCTTTACCATCAAGGATAGCTTCTGGTCCGGCGGCAAGGTCGGCGAAGGGATCTCGGTTTTCGACTGGGCGGCGCAATTCAATCTGCAATGCCAGACCAATATCACGCCGTTTATCCGGGCGGATAAGGTGGCCTACCATCCCGGCGACAGGACGAAAAAGCAGTATGAAACCGTGCAGGGTCTTATCCGCAACGGTTACTGCGTCCAGAATGAGGGGGAAGCCAACATCCCCAAATTCCGCGGCCCCAAAAATGAAAGCGATTATCCGGGGCTGACGTACACCCGAATTGGCGAGGTCAACTACCCCGATCAAAACGTGCTGGTTCTCGACTACGGCATTAACGCGCAAACGGCGGAACGGGACATGATCGGCGCGGTGGTGACCGATTACGGTAATCCGGACGCCGCCCGTTTTTGGGGCGATCAGTACGCCTATTTGCTGAAAAACGGCCTCGGGTTCGTCTGGCAGGACATGACGGTTCCCGATGCGATGCCCCACGTGGAAGACGGCAATAACTTCGCCGATACGGAGTCGCCGCGCAATCAGTTCGGCTGGTCGCTGAGCGGCGAAGCGCCGGACGACGACAGAAGGCGCACCAATACCTTCAACTGGCGCAGCTACCACGGTCAATTGCATCTGACCGATCCTCGTTTCGGCGACGGGCGTAAAACGCCTTTTGTCGAGTTGCGCAATTTCCACGCCTATATGCTGGCGAAATCCACCTATGAATATGGGCTGACGGCCCATGAAGATCTGCTGAAAAGCTATAAACGCAGCTACATCATCTGTCGCAGCGGCTACCCCGGACTGCAACACTATGCGGGACATTGGGTCGGCGATAATGCCTCGACCTGGCACCACCTTCAGGCGACCCTGCCCATGCTGCTTAATCTCGGCATGTCCGGTCTGCCGATCGCCGGCACCGACGTCGGCGGTTTCGCCCCCGGCGAAGCGCCGGAGGATCCCGGCAGCATATTATTCAACGGCAACCAGAATCGGAATCACAACCCGATGGTTTACGACCGACTGGTGCTGGGCGCCGACGACGTCGATATCGGCGCGATTTGCGAGCAGGAGTTGATGACGCGCTGGGTTCAGGCCGCCTGTTTAATGCCGTGGATGCGTAACCACTACGATGCGATGAAACCCTATCAGGAGATTTATCACTATACGGGGAGGGCGGGCGAGCAGCGAACCTTCAGCGAGATCATGGCCGCCTTTATCCGCTTTCGGGTACGCTGGCATCATCTGTTGTATGACGCGATGTATCAGAACACCCGCAGCGGCGCGCCGGTCATCAAAGCCATGAGCCTGTGGGAGGGGGACGAAGCGGTATTCAGCGAGAGCAATCGCGATATTCTCGCCACGCAGTTCTTTATCGATAACTCGGTCATCGTGGCGCCGATCCTGACGCGCAGCCTTAACGGCGATGCCGCCTATGAGGTCGAAAAAACGGTCTATCTTCCCGCCGGCGGGCAGGAGACGATCCACTGGTTCAGGTATAACGTGCTGGAAGACACGGCGGATATCGACCATCCCATCGCCGGCGGCAAGCAGGTTAAGGTCATCGCCGACATTACCGACCTGCCGCTATTTATCCGTGAGGGCGCCATTATTCCCGAACGGCATAGCCAGTCGGATCTGAAGGCCGCATTCAAAAACATTCAGGTGCTGGATAAGTTTAAGCAACCGCTCGTTCTGTCGGTTTATCCGCTGGAAAAAGCGGCGACGGCCGATTACCAGTTGTATTGGGATGACGGCGGCGTCACGCGTTCGGCGGAACGAAACGGCGTCTTTTCCGTTATCGATATCCATCAGCAATATCAACAATCGGCCGCCGAGGGAGAAACGCGGGTCATCAGCGTCACGCCGCGCAAATATGACTATCCGCTGCATGAGTTTATCTACTTGCGCATCCGGTCAAACCACTCTGCCGCGCGCCGCATCACCATCGGCGCGGCGACAGTGGACGACTGGCTGGAATCGACGGATAAACTGTTTTCGCATCAGGGCGAGGCGGCGCATAGCGATCAGCGCGGCAGCATCTGGATAAAAGCCCGCACCGGTCAATTATCTTCCGATAAACCCTTGATCGTGAGTATTTCGCTGTGAGCGATTGATCGCTGAGTGGGAAAGCGGCAGGGAAACAAGGATGTTTTCCGTTCGCTTGATGGAAAAGCAGCGCCTGCCCTTCCCCGCTTATCCTCTACTTCCCCGCCGAATTGACGCAATTCCTGCGTTTGACCAGCGAAACAAATGGGGCGATCGTGATAAAAACGCGTCCGAATCGCAAATAACCGTGAAATAAATCACAAAAACAAACACAGACGCTGAGCGAAAAACCCGCGATCAGCCGCCATTGGGCGACAAAAAAACAAAATAATTAAAAACAGCCAATTACACGGCTTTGCTAAAAATCCGCACGCAAAATAAAGCGATTCACTTCACACTTTTGCACCTAGAAAAGCGCTGTCAATACGTAACAAGGCCAACAAACGTTGCATAAATGCGACTTCCTTCAAAAAAAACAATTTTCCCATCATTAACAATCAGTCTACATTTTCGTTGATATCCAACAATCGGGGAGATGCCATGAAAATAGGTTTAGTCATTAGTGGCGGTGATGTCAGCGGTATCAATAATTTTCTGTTTCAGGTCTGTCGGATGACCGAATCTGAAATTGTGATTTTTGACGGAGGTATTAACGGGCTGATAGATAACGAGTTCAAAGAAATTTCATGGCGGGATTTGGTTGATTTTTCCATATCGCCCGTCCCCTTGATTGCCTCAGGCAGAAAAGAAGATAAATGTAGAAAGTCAGACTATGAAAAGATCGCCAAAAATATACGTCAAAGAAAGATTGACTCGCTGATCATGGCAGGGGGCGACGGTTCTTTTCAGTTTTTAAAAACGCTCAGTGGATATGGCGTTAATTGCTATGGCATTGGGATGACGATTGATAATGATATTACCGGCAACAGCTACACGATAGGATTTTCCACCGCCTGTGAACAGGTCATCAGTGAGGTGGGGAAATTAAGGAATACCGGCCGAGGATTGCCCGGACGAGTGTTTATGATAGAACTGCTTGGCGGCTACTGCGGCGAACTGACGTTGCAGGCCGCATTGAAAAGCAATGCGGATATCGCCCTTATTCCTGAATCGCCCTGGGATATTGATGTTCTGGCAGAAAAAATCAAGAGCAAGATAAAAACACAGAACAGCGTCATTATATTATGTTCGGAGGGATATACCAAAGAATACACGCCGGGTTTTCAAGGCGCGATTGATACCATGATTGGCAAAATAGAACATAAGATCGGCATCAGAATAAGAAAGACCATTCTGGGCTATGGGTTAAGAAACGGCCTTCCAACCGGAGAGGAAATTATACAAGGCGCTATCCTGGCCGAAGAAGTCGTCAGATGTATCAATACCAACCTGACGAATAAGATAATTGTTATAAATCACAATAATAAAGCTATACCGATCGACCTTGAAAGTTCCGATAAACGATTAGTCGATAAAGAGAGTAACATCTATAAGCTTGCCAAAGTAAATAACCTTATATGAGGTAATATTATGCTTAAAGTACTCTGCGTATGTGGCTGCGGCCTCGGCTCAAGCTTTGCCATTGAAATGAGCGCAAAATCCGTATTCCAAAAATTAGATATTGACGCGGATATCAGCCATACAACGGTTTCGGAAGCCTCGGCGTTAAAATATGACATTATTCTCACTCAGAAAGTGTTCGCCGACATTATTAACTCAGACGCCAGCGAGGAAGATAAAAAAAGAGTCATTATATTAAATAAACTCACCGATAAGCGTGAAATAGAAGAAAAAATCCTGGCCTATATTAACTCGATCTGAAAGATGAGGTGATGAAGTGGATACTATTATCAATTTCCTGGTGAAGGATTTATTGGGCCAAGCATCTATATTAATTGCATTAATAGCAATGATTGGCCTCATCCTGCAAAAAAAATCCGTCGGAAAAACGCTGGAAGGCACATTTAAAACGCTTCTGGGTTTTCTGATAATGATGGCTGGCATCAATATCATCGTTGATGCATTAACCTTCCTCAACAATATCTTTACCAGCGGCTTTGGTATGAAAGGATATATTACCGATGTCGCCGCAATCGCCGGTTTGGCGAACCGCGAACTGGGCTCCCAGGTCGCCCTTACGCTGCTGGTGATTTTCGTCGTTAACATTATCATTGCGCGGATTACGCCGTTCAAATACATCTTCCTGACGGGTCAGGCACTACTGTGGATGGCGACCATCGGTACGGTTATCGGTTATAAATCAGGACTGACAGGCGCGGCGTTGATTCTTACCGGCGGGATATTCGGCGGCATCATGGCGGTATTGATGCCGGCATTAGCCCAACCGATCGTGCGCAAAATCACGGACTCCGATGATGTGGCGCTAGGTCATTTCTGTACTATCGGCTATCTGGTTCAGGCCGCGGTCGCCCGCGCGATTGGTAAAAACTCGAAATCAACGGAAGATTTGGAATTACCTGATAATTTCAAGTTTCTCCAGGATACGTACCTGTCGATGGCGGTAATAATGATACCGATGTATCTTATCCCAGCCGTTGTCGCCGGTCCGACGTATATCGCCCAGTTTGCGGGCGGCACGAATTACCTGATGTATTCATTCATGCAATCGATGCAGTTCGTCACCGGCGTTTTTGTATTGTATAGCGGCGTACGCCTGCTGCTTAATGAGCTGGTTCCCGCTTTCCGGGGCATCGCCATGCGGTTAGTGCCGAATGCGAAACCCGCGCTTGATTGTCCGGTGTTGTTCCCCTATGCGCCTAATGCCGTTATCGTCGGTTTTCTGGCTACGACGGTAGGATCCATTCTTGGCATGATCATCTTTCCTCTCTTCGGTCTCGCCATGATCCTCCCAGGCCTGTTAACCAACTTCTTTGCCGGCGGCGCCGCCGGAGTGTTCGGCAACGCATTAGGCGGCAGAAGGGGCGCGATTATCGGGGGCGTCGTCCATGGGTTGTTTATTACTTTCTTACCGGCGATCCTGGTGCCGTTACTCGAAACATTCGGCTTTATCGGCGTCACGTTCAGTGATTCAGATGTTATAAGTACCGGTCTTATATTAGGCCATGCTTTCCAGAATGACTGGCCGTTCGTCATTGGATTCATTGTCTTTGTCACTATCGTTGCCTACCTGGCAAACAGAAAGCTGACTAAATAAAAGTCATTGCCGCCGCATATAACTGAATAATGACATCACATGGAAAAAGATGTGAGGAGGCGCCATGTTCGCAAAGTTAAAAGAACTCTTCAATCCAGTTAAACAGAAAGAAGAAACTGAAAATGATGAGTCGATACAGAAAATCGAGCAGGAATTATCAGATCTGGAATTACGCTTATCACAAAACCCTGCTGATAGCGCCATTCAAAAACAGCTGATGATTAAATACAACCAGGCTATTCAGGCCTTCTCAAATAGCACGCGTCATCGGAATAAGGTTGATGATGTTTTCGTAAAAATCGATGAACTAAGGAATACCATTCGCAAAAATATATGAGGTCTTATGAGCATTAGAAAATTCCTTGCAGAAAGTAAATACATCCAGGTCGGGATAAATGTCAGCTCATGGACAGATATGATTGAGAAAGCAGCGCAACCATTAATAGAGGGCGGCTATGTTACACCGCAATATGCGACCGCCATCATTAATAACACGCTGGAATATGGGGCATATTATGTTTTTGACGAAGGTATCGCCATTCCGCATGCCAGACCGGAATGCGGAGTACTGAAAAACTGCTTTAGTATGGTGACGCTCCGTGATCCCGTCTCCATTAATGGCAGCGAACCCGTGGATATTATTATCATGTTTGGCGGAGTAAACAGTGATGAACACATTACCGACGGCATTGCATCGATTGTAAATCTACTGGAAAAGGACGATACGTTATCTCAAATCAGACGAGCCGCAACAATTGATGAAATTATTGGGTTATTATGAAAAAACTGATTTTAGTTAATGGCATACCGGCATCAGGAAAAAGTTCAATATCCAGAGTCATTTCTGCATATTTTAATTTTCCTGTCTTGGGTATCGATGACATAAAAGAACCATTTATGGTTCAGTTCTCTAAAACCATTGATAGAACATTGAACAGGAAACTGGGCTATGCGGCCTATGAATCCATGTTCAATATTGTCAAAGCATCGCCGCCGGAAAGTGTTTTTGTTATGGATGCCTGGTTTGGATTCCGTGAAAAATCCGTGTTATCGGATTATCTGGAACTGTGCGGGGTAAAAAAAACGCTGGAGGTTTGGAATAACATATCACCTGAACTCGTTGCGAAGCGCTATAAGCAGCGTTGCTCTGCGCGTGTTAAAGGCCATCCGGGTGAAGAATATATTTCCGAGTTAATTATTTTAGCTGAAAAGGCACAACCCATGGGGATCGGCGATATTTATACCGTCGACCAGGATAAGGGAGTAAATAACGAAGATCTCATTTCATGGGTTAAACACCGCTTAATTTAAATAGCCTGAAATAAATCATCTATTGCATGAGGAATTAACCAATGAACAAAATGTCAACAGCAGAGCGTCGTGGTTACCAAATGATTTGCGACGCCACAGGTTCAATGATGGTTGTTGCTTGCGATCAGCGCGGCGGAATGAGAACGCTATTGGCCGACACCGTGGAAGAACAGTCGAAGATCAGCAATGAAACGTTAGGGAAAACGAAATACGACATCGCCAGTTATCTGGCGTCGGAAGCGGGATGTGTCCTGGTCGATCCGATTTGCGCCGTGCCGGGCATTATTGATGAAGGCGTATTGCCGCGCAATACGGGGCTGCTGGTCGGTCTGGATGCCTCCGGCTGGGAAACCTCCCCCGAAGGTTATCGCATTTCAAAAATGGTTGCAGGCGTCAACGCTCGAAAGGTCCGTGAACTGGGCGCAACCGGCGGCAAGATTATGATCTATTTACGCATGGATACGCCTGAAGCCAATACCGCCAACCTGGCGACGTTACGCGATATTATTGACGATTTCGCCCGTGAAGACCTCTTCCTGGTGGTGGAGTTTCTGACTTACAAACTGGAAAATGAAAGCCAGGAAGAATACCAGGGCAAAATTCCGCAACTGATTCAGGATGGCTGCAAGGCATGTATCGAATGCGGCGCCAAAGTACTGAAAATTCCCTATCCGGGTTCGGAAGCGGCCTGCGCCAAAGTCACTGAAATCTGCGGTGATATTCCCTGGGCCGTTTTATCCGCCGGCGTCGATCACGCGACATTCCTAAAGCAGGTCGATATTTCACTGCGAAACGGCGCATCCGGCGTGATCGCCGGGCGTTCACTGTGGAAAGATTGCATATCCCTTGATCGACAGGTTTCCAAAGAAAAATTATCATCGATAGCCGTCTCCCGTTTACGGGATATTCAGAAATTACTGGCGAAATATAAAAAATAACCGTTCGCCATGTGATGGCATATGTTGATAATCAGGCCGTTGATTGTCCAATCCGCGGCCGGCAACGCATTAAGGCAACACGAATGAATAGACCGGATTTGTTGATATTTGACTGCGATGGCGTACTTATCGACTCAGAAATAATAGGGATAAATCTGACCCGATCCCTCTTAAAACAGCACGGCGTCGATATCGGTTTGGCGGAATTCGCGGCCGAATATAGCGGGCTTTTATGGGATGATCTGATTAATAAAGTCAAAAGCGATAAGCGTATCGACATTCCAGCCAGCATTCATCAAGATTTCCATCGCGCCCTGTTAAAACAGTTCGAAGAAAAACTAACCAGAATTCCAGGTAGTTACGAGGCGATCAGCGAAATAGCCGCCAGGAAATGTATTTGCTCGAACTCAAGCACAGAGCAATTAAATTTTACGCTCGCCTTAGTGGGGCTGACGCCGTTATTTTCGCCGAATATATTCTCCGCCGTCGATCTCGGCCCGGGACGTTCGAAACCTCAGCCTGATATCTTCCTGCACGCCGCCGAGGCAATGCAAGCCACTCCGGATAACACCATTGTGATTGAAGACTCCGTCCATGGCGTAACGGGGGCGAAAAAGGCCGGCATGTATGTGATTGGTTTTACGGGCGGCTCGCATACCTATAGCAATCATCAAGAAAAGCTCAGGGCGGCGGGGGCGGATGTCGTCATCAATTCAATGTATCAGCTATCCAATGAACTCGCGCGTTTCGGTCGTCGCGCCGTAAAGTAGGCATTGATCATTGCGCACGATCTTCGACTTTATTACCCCGCAGGCTGCCGATATCCGCGCTGCACGAATATCCCCCGCCGCATCGACGGGGGATTGAGTTCGCCACTTTCCGCCTTAGGCGATGCTCATACCGGCATCAAAGCCTTCTCTGGCCGCAACCAGCGCATTGCTGGTTTTCACCGCGCCGCCGATGACAATGGTATTGTCAATCACGCCATCCAGTTCGCTCACCAGGTCTTTGACCGGCGTATAACCCAGCGCAATCACCACGGTATCGGCATCGAGTGAAAAATGACCCTGGGCGTTTTCCAGATCCACCTGACCCTCGCGGATCTCGCACAGCTTGGTATTCAGGTATTGTTTAACCCCATACTCGTCCAGTATGGCCATCAGATGCAGCTTACTGACGCCGTCCAGCTCCTGGAGCAGGCGATCGCGCATTTCGATAATGGCGACCTCTTTTTGCTGCATAGCCAGATGCGCCGCGGTTTCGCCGCCGACCTCGCCGCCGCCGGCGATAACGACGCGCTTGCCGGTCGTCACGTTGCCCAGCAGAACGTCTTCAGCCAGCACCACATGCGATTGCTTGATCCCTTTGATCGGCGGCACCGCCGGTTTCCCGCCGGTGGCGATAATCACGCTGTCCGGACGGTCTTTTTCCACAATCGCTTTCGTCAGTTCGGTGTTATAGCGAATATCGACGTTGAGTTTATCCAACTCACGGGTCAACCAGGCGGTATAGGTCGCCAGTTCGCCTTTACCCGGCGGATAGGCCGCGGAGCGGAATTGCCCGCCCAGATGGCCGGTTTTTTCAAACAGCGTCGCCTTGTGGCCACGCACCGCCGCGATGCGCGCCGCTTCGAGTCCCGCCGGACCGCCGCCGGCGATATACACGCGTTTCGGCTCTTGTACTTTGCTGTAGTCCAGCTCCGCTTCACGCCCCAGAGACGGGTTGACCAGGCAGGTAAAGGGAACGCCGAGGGGCAGACTGGCAAGGCAGCCCTGCATGCAGCCCAGACAGTAACGAATCGACGCCGTATCGCCCGCTTTCGCTTTGTTGGGAAGATGCGGGTCGGCCAGCGAGCCGCGGCCCATGGCGATAAAATCCGCTTTTCCCATCGCCAGAACATTATCCGCCATGCGCGGGTCATTAATTCTATTGACCGCGATCACCGGAATATTCACCATTTTTTTCAGCTCTTCGCAAAAAGAGACCGCCCAGGCATGACCGACATACATCGGCGGCACGGTGCAGGATTTATTATGTTCGCCATACACGCCCATCGTCACATGCAACGCATCGATTCCCCAGTCTTCGAAGATTTGCGCCAATACGCGGGTTTCGGAAATATCGCGGCCGCCGACAAATCCTTCGTCCGCGGAAATACGAATCGTGACCGGATAATCATCGCCCACTTCACGACGAACGGTTTGATAGATTTCTTTTAAAAACTGAATTCGGCCATCCAGGCTACCGCCATATTTATCCGTTCTTTTATTGGCGTAAGGCGATAAGAACTCCGCAATTAAATAACCATGCCCGGCATGAATTTCTACGCCATCAAAACCCGCTTGTTTTACCCGACGGGCGCAATCGCCGAAGTCTTTGACCAGCGATTGAATTTCCGCATCCGTTAACTCTTTGGGCATTTCCTGTAATGCCGGACAGGGAATGGCCGAAGGCGCAACGGGTTGCACGCCGCCATTTACCTTGTGGGAAGTCTGTCGACCCGCATGATAAATCTGCGCGAAAATTTTACTCTCGTATTGATGAATGGTATCCGTTAATTTTTTATGGCTGGGAATTTGCTCATCCCGCCAAAGACCGCCAATATGTTCACAGCCCATGCCATGTTCATTAACCGCATAATTCTCTGTAATAATCAGTCCCCAGCCGCCTTTTGCCTTCTCTTCATGATAGGCGATGTAGCGATCGGTCACGGTGCCGTCGCTGTTGCAGAGATCGCTCACCATCGCGGGAACCACAAGGCGATTGGGAATAATACATTGATTGATTTTTCCGGGTTGAAACAATTTCTTAAACATATTTCTCACGTATCCTAATAACGAATGTAAAATATATCATTCGAATTAAATCATTAGTGTTCCTTCCAGATAGAACATCCTCGCCAAAATTATAGTAATTATCAGGATTAATAGCGAATATCTCGCGACGAAAATACACCTATCAATGATCTTCCATAAGTTAATCCGCCAAATTAATCCTATAAACCGCCATCCATACACATTATCTTCTGGTTGTTATAACACTGTGATTACATATATATATTCTATTTTACAGCAGGCGAAATATCATTAACCCAATAAATCCGGAGCGAAGCATTTCGTCTGAATAAAATATTGTTGCAATATATTAAAAATAATCCACCAATGCGAATGAGATATATTTTCAGCGTTCTCGGTTAGTCAGCGTTTGAATAGATACAGAGGCGTCCAGACTGTCTAACCCGCCATCCGCACGTTCCCTGTCCGGCGCGACGACGATGGTTTTCCCGCCGGTGAAGCGATTTCACTCCAGTATCCTGTTAACCGCTTGGGAAAACCGGGCTTTCGCAACGCGATCCGGGCATGTCGAAGTTTTCACCCGCGCATTCGGGCGGAAGACAGCCGGCCCGCGCCGGAAATGCCGTTTCCAGAACAGGGATAGTTACCCATCAACGCGATATTAATACATTAACCTGTAAAGCCTTGCGCGAAAAAAGCATATGGAATTAATGCATAAAATTATCAATGAAAATCAATAAAGTACTCTGTGATTCCTTGTCTTATTCAGAAAACACATAAATTATTCTATTTATGTCATAGACGCTATTCATCCCAGCATATTAGTTTCCAAGAAAACACGACATTCGTCGCCATAATTTAATAAGTCAGTGTTACTTTTATAAATACCAGGGGATAATGCATGACCAAACACTCTTTTTTTTCGCTTTCCGGCGCGGCATTCATCGCGCTGCTCGCCGTCTCTCCCTTTTCTTCCGCAGCGAATAGCGATACGGTAAAAATTGTCATCAACCAGTCCCCGTGGCTGGATGGTTTCAAGAAAACCGTCGCCAAATATAATCAGGAGACGGGCAACAATGTTACCGTAGACACCGTACCCTATTCCGGATTGCTGGATAAAATCCGCACTTCCGTGCGGGCAAAGGAAGGCATCTACGATGTCACCATGATTGACGTCAACTGGCTGGGCGAGATCTATAGCGGCGGGTTTCTGACGCCGATAAAAGAGATCGAAGCCGATTACCAATTGCCGGATCAGGTATTAACGTTCGGCGATGCCCTATATTGGGATAAGGCGCGCGCGGTATTTAATAAACAGACCGGCGATTTATATACTTTCCCCGTTACCGCCAATCCGCAGCTTTTTTATTATCGTAAAGATATTTATGAAAAAGAGGGCGTCAGCGTCCCCAAAACCTGGGATGAATTAACCGCCAATATTAAAAAATTACATCAACCGCCGAAACAATACGGTTTCCTTACCGAGGCGGGGCCGCAGGATATCGTCTTTCGCATTACGCCTTTTCTGCTGTCGGCCGGGGGCGGGGTATTCAAAAATCCGCTTGAGGGTGATTTCAGCGTGATCCTGAACAGCCCGGAATCGCTGATCGCGCTGAAATATTATATTTCCATCGCCAAAGCGGGCTATAGCAATCCCGGTTCTCTGGCGCAAGGCGAGCTGATTCAACTGTTCGCCACCGGCAAAGCCGCGCAGGCCAATATCGTCGCCGCCGCGCGCGGGCCGCTCAGCAACCCGGATAGCTCGATCGTCACCGATAAGTTCGGCGTGGCGGTGATCCCCCATCCGGCTGACAAGAGCGGCATTTATGCGGCGGGCCACTGGGTAGGCGGCATACCGCATAACATTCCGGCCGCCAACAAGAAAGCCGCGCTGGCATTCTTCAAATGGTACGAAGAGCAGGCCAGTCAGGTTTATCTGTACGAAGCCGGTGGCGTTCCCGTGCGTTCCGATCTGATCGGCGTAGCCAAAGATCCGCTGAATTTTCTGCCGGCGTTAACCGAGGCGACGTCCAGGGCGGAAATCGTCACGCCGATCAAAGAATCCGCCCAGATTAATGCGCTGATAGGGTTGCAGCTTTACAAGGCGCTAAACGGCGAGATCTCGCCGGAGCAGGCGCTGAATAACGCGGCGAAAGCGGTTTACGATCTGGTGTCGGCGGCGGGCTACAACACCCGGCAACTCCCCGAATTGTCCGGCGCATCCGCCCAGTAAGGGGAACCCCGATGCCGAGACAAGACATGCTGACCTCCGCGTCCGGCGGCGCGATACGGCGCAAGGCGCGCGATGACTGGCCCTGGCTGGCGCTGATGCCCCTGATCATCATCGTGCTCGGATTGATGGTCACGCCGATTGTTCATCTGTTCACGCTGGTCGCCCAGGAGGTTGACTGGCAGGGCGGCGAGGCGGTGACGCGCTTCGTCGGCCTGGACAATATCCGGGCCTTCATCGACAACCCCTATTACTGGATAGGACTGCGCAACACGCTGCTGTTTTCGTTCATTGCCGTGTCGCTGCAAATCGTTTTCGGCTTTGCGCTGGCGCTGGCGGTAAACGACATGAAAAAAGAGCAGAAATTGCTGACCGCCATCCTGCTGTTGCCGATCGTCATTTCCCCTATCGTGATCGGCGCGATGTGGCGCCTGATCCTCAGCAATGATTCCGGGGTGCTGAACGTGTTTCTCAGCCAGTGGGATATCCTGCCGCCCGACTGGCTAGGCACGCCGGTGCTGGCTTTCGTCTCCGTGATTGTGGTGGACGTATGGCACTGGACGCCCTTCTCGTTCCTGCTGCTGCTGGCCGGACTGAAAGCCTTGCCGCAGGAAGTGCTGGAAGCGGCGCAACTGGATGGCTGCGGCCGCTGGCAGCGTTTTCGTCATGTGATCCTGCCCATGATGTGGCCGACGCTGCTGATTACCTTAATACTGCGCGTCATCTTCTCATTCAAGGTATTCGACGAGATCTATCTGCTGACCAAAGGCGGCCCCGGCACGGCGACGGAAATGGTCAGCTACTCCATTTACCGCGCCTTTTTCATGGAAGACCGCGAGGGCGTGGGGGCGGTGATGTCGCTGTTCACCTTCTTTATCGTGGCGCTGTTGCTGGTGCTGCTGGTGAATATTCGGAAACGGAGGAAAATCTGATGCGACTATCTTTGCGCGTACGTCAGCGCGGATTCTCCGCCTGTCGCGGCCTCGCGTTGGCGTTCTATGCCGCGCTGATCCTGTTTCCCTTTCTCTGGCTGCTGAGTACCGCCTTCAAGAAACAGATCGATATTCTGCTCGCCCGCTTTGTTTTCACCCCCACGCTGGACACGCTGAAAGAGTTACTGTTCGCGCCCGGCGCCATGTTCGGCGCCTATTTCGTCAACAGCGCGGTGATTACGCTGGCCAGCACCGCCGCCATCATTGCGGTCACGCTGCTGGCGACCTACGCCTTGACGACGGTGCGTCAGATCCCGGCGTGGCTGGGGAATCTGCTGCTCGGCTGGTGCCTGCTGTTCAACCTGCTGCCGGTGATCACCTTTGTCGGCTCCTGGTTCAATCTCTTCCGGCAACTGGGGCTGTATGATACGCGTATCGCCATCATTATCGCCTGCATCGCCGCCTACCTGCCGATGGCGCTGTGGCTCAGCGTGACCTTCGCGCGCGAGATCCCGAAAGATCTGCTGGACGCGGCCTCCGTCGACGGTTGCAGCCACTGGCAGCGTTTTCGTTACGTATTCGTGCCGCTGATCAAATCGGGCATGACCGCCACCGCCATCCTGGTGTTGCTGCTGGTGTGGAATGACTTCCCGATTGCGTTGATTCTCAGTTCCGAACAGGCGCGCACCCTGCCGGTGTACATCACCGCATTTTCGCAAAACGAGCAAATTCGCTACGCGGAAATGGCCTCTTCGTCGCTATTGGTTTCCATCCCCGTGCTGTTGTTGTTGGTGTTCGGCCAACGTTTCATCGTCAAGGGGTTGCTGTCCGGCGCGGTAAAATAATGGCAATAAATAAGGATAATCCCATGAGTGTGGTCGCCATCGAAAAGATCCATAAAAACTATGGCAACGTGACGGTCTTGCAGGACATCGACCTGCACATTGAAAAAGGGGAATTCGTGGTGCTGGTGGGGCCGTCCGGCTGCGGAAAATCCACCCTGCTGCGCATGATCGCCGGTCTGGAAGAGACCGAGACCGGACAGATTCTGCTCAAAGGCGAAAATATCAACGAGACGCCGGCCAATCAGCGCGACATCGCCATGGTGTTTCAAAGCTATGCGCTTTATCCGCATATGAACGTGGCGGAAAACATGGGCTTCGCGTTGAAAATCAAAGGAGAATCCCGCCAGGCGATCGCCGAACGGGTGAACGCCGTGGCGGAGGCGTTGCAACTGGTTCCGCTGCTGGCCCGCTATCCGCGCGAACTTTCCGGCGGTCAGCGGCAGCGCGTGGCGATCGGGCGGGCGCTGGTGCGTCAGCCGCAGGTCTTTTTGTTCGACGAACCCTTGTCCAATCTGGATGCCAAGCTCCGGGTGGATATGCGGCTGGAAATTAAAAAACTGCACCAGCGGCTGGCCGCCACCATGATTTACGTCACCCACGATCAAATCGAGGCGATGACGCTGGCCGACCGTATCGCCATCATGAATCAGGGGCGCATCGAACAGGTGGCGACGCCGCTGGAACTGTATGACCGGCCAGCCAATCTGTTCGTGGCGTCCTTTATCGGTTCGCCGGAAATCAATCGGCTGCCCGGCGCCGTGTCTGACGACGGGACGCGCTTCGTCTGCGATTCCGGCCTGACCTTGCCCCTGCCCGCCCCGTTGCCGCGTCTGGCCGGCCGGCGCATCGTTTACGCCGTGCGCCCGGAGCATTTTCTGCTGAACACGCCCGATGGGCTGTCCGCCGAGGTGGACGTGACCGAACCCACCGGCGTCGAAACGCTGCTGACGGTGCGTATCGGCGAAAACGCGCTGACCTGCACGTTCCGGCAACGGCTGGATCTGTCGCCCGGCGACGGCGTGCGCATATTGCCGGATGTCCGCCATCTCCACCTGTTCGACGCCGCGACCGGCCAACGTATTTCCTATGATGAGGAGCCCTAATGCGTACTGTCTTCCTGCTGTTTGATTCATTAAATCGACTGGCGCTGTCGCCCTACGGCGGCCGGCACGTTCCCACCCCCAATTTCGACCGGCTGGCGCGCCATACCGCCACCTTTGATCGTCATTATGTCGGCAGCATGCCCTGCATCCCCGCCCGGCGCGATATGCAAACCGGACGCCTGAGCTTTCTGCATCGCAGTTGGGGGCCGCTGGAGCCTTTCGACAATTCATTCCCGGAGCTGCTGTTCGCGCGTAACGTCTACAGCCATCTGATCACCGACCATGCCCACTATTTCGAAGACGGCGGCGCGACCTACCACACGCGCTACGACTCTTTCGAGTTTATCCGCGGACAGGAAGGCGACGGCTGGAAAGCGATGGTGCAGCCCCACTGGGAGCGGCTGCGCGAAAAGTACCATCCGTCGCAGTTCTCCACCGAACGCCGCAATATTAAAAGACAGGACGCCATCAACCGCGAGTATATCCGCGCAGAGCAAGATTTCCCTTCCGTGCAGTGCTTCGCGCGCGGACTGGAGTTTCTTGAAACCAATCTGCACGCCGACGACTGGTTCCTGCAAATCGAAACCTTCGATCCGCATGAACCCTTTACCGCGCCGGAGCGCTTCTACGATAAGGTCAAGACCGACTGGAACGGGCCGGTATTGGACTGGCCGCGCTACGGCCGGGTGGACGAATTGCCGGAGGAGTGCGAGGAGCTGCGCGCCAACTATTACCGGGTCATCGCGCTATGCGACGATCTGCTGGGCAAGGTGCTGGACTTCTTCGACCAGCACAATCTGTGGGAAAATACCGCGCTGGTGCTCACCACCGACCACGGTTTCCTGCTGGGCGAGCACGATTTCTGGGCCAAAAACCGGATGAACATCTACGAAGAGGTGGCGCATATCCCGCTGTTCATCCATCATCCGCATTACCCTGAGGCCGACGGCCAGCGGCGGCAGGCGCTGACGCAAACGCCCGATCTGGCCGCCACCTTCCTCGATATTCACGGCGCGGACAAACCGGCGGAGATGCAGGGAAAATCTTTATTGCCGGCGCTGGAGCGGGAACAACCGCTGCATGAAAACGTGCTGTTCGGCTATTTCGGCGGCGCGGTCAATATCACCGACGGACGCTATACCTATCATCGCTATCCGGAAAACCTGGACGAGCAGGAAATCTATCAGTACACGCTGATGCCGACCCATATCCGCTCCCGCTTCAGCCCGCAGGAACTGGCCGACACCACCCTGTCCCCGCCGTTTCCCTTTACCAAGGGCGCTCCGCTGCTGCGCGTGCCGGTGACCACCACGTCGCCCATGTACCAAAATTACGGCCCCGGCTCGCTGCTGGAAAAGGAGACGCGGCTCTACGATCTGGCGAACGACCCCGGCCAACTTGCGCCGCTGCATGATCCCGACACGGAACAGCGGCTGACGAAACAGATGGTGGAACTGATGCGCCGCAACGCCGCGCCGCCGGAGGCCTATCAGCGTTTGGGACTGGCGCGGGAAACCGCGGCGCCCGCCCCTCAGGATTAACCTTTCCCGCGCCAACCGCGGGTTATGCCGGGCAGCCGGCCGACCCGCTGACGCATTTCCCCGTCGATGATAAAAAAACCATGACTAACGTGATCGAACATTTCCAACTGATGGCGAAACCTTCCGGTTCGGTGTGCAATATTGACTGCCGCTACTGCTACTACCTGGAGAAGCAGCGCCTCTACCCGGAACGCCAGAGCCATTGGAAAATGGACGCGCAGACGCTGGAAAATTACGTGCGCCGGAATATCGCCGGCCAGCAAACCGATGAGGTCGGTTTTTTCTGGCAGGGCGGCGAACCGACGCTGCTCGGCATCGACTTTTTCCGGGAAGCGCTGCGCCTGCAACAGCGGTGGCGCGGCCGTAAACGCATCAGCAATTTTTTCCAGACCAACGGCACCAATATCGACGACGACTGGGCGCGCTTCCTGAAACAGCATGACTTTCTCGTCGGCCTGTCCATCGACGGCGATCGCATCAGCAATGACGCCCACCGCCTGACGCGCGCCGGGAAAAGCGCCCACGATGCGATCATCAACGGCCTGAACGCGCTCAAACGCCATCAGGTTGAATTCAACACCCTAACCGTCGTGAATGCGGAGAACGTCAAACGCCCGCTGGATGTCTACCGTTACCTCAAGCGCATCGGCAGTCGCTATATGCAGTTTATTCCGCTGGTGGAGCGGCGCGCGGCGCAGGCCGACGAACACGGGCTGACGCTGATCCAGCCCGACTTTTCCGGCCAGTGCCGCGTCACCGACTGGTCGACGCCCGCCCGCGCCTACGGACGCTTTCTTAACGCCATTTTCGACGAATGGGTGCAAAACGATCTGGGCAACATATTTGTGATGAACTTCGAGCAGACGCTGGCCAAAATAGCCGGTCGCCCCGGCTCCTGCCTGATGGGGGAAACCTGCGGCGACAACCTGATTGTGGAGGCGAACGGCGACATCTACTCCTGCGATCATTTTGTGTATCCGGAACATAAGTTGGGGAACATCAACCAGGACGATCTGCCGACGCTGGTGAATTCGCCGCAGAATATCGCCTTCGGTCAGAACAAGCGGAAGAATATCAGCAGCGAATGCCTGCGTTGCGCCGTCCGCCCCCTGTGCAACGGCGGCTGCCCGAAGCACCGTTTTAATCTCTCCGCCGACGGTCGTCCCAATAAAAACTATTTCTGCGACGGCTATGCGCTGCATCTGCAACATACGCTGCCCGTTATGCGGCATTTACTGCTACTGCTGAGGCAGGGAAACGCGCCCGGCAAGATCAAAAAAACGCTGCGCCATCATCATTATCGGCGGCACAAAGCAGGGTGAATCGGTGATTGCGCCTGACTAATGAATTACATGATTAGGGGTAATGAGACGGGGAGTGACGCACGGCGATCGCAACAGTTCGAGCCGCGCCGGGGCGGGAAACCCCGGCGGCAAATTTAATCCAGATCCGCGCCATTGCTGGCAATCACTTTCTTATACCACCAGAACGACTTTTTACGTTTACGCGCCAGCGTCCCCTGCCCGGCGTCGTCGCGGTCAACATAGACAAAGCCGTAGCGTTTGCTCATCTCGCCGGTGGACGCGGAGACCAGATCGATGCAGCCCCAACTGGTGTAACCCAGCACCGGAATGCCGTCTTCTATGGCTTCGCCCATGGCGCGGATATGTTCGCGCAGATAGCTGATGCGGTAATCATCGATAATCTCGCCGTCGGCGTTGACGTCATCACGCGCGCCGAGGCCATTTTCGACTAAAAACAGCGGCTTCTGGTAGCGGTCGTACATCATGTTCATGGTGATGCGCAGCCCCAACGGGTCGATGCCCCAACCCCATTCGCTTGTCGCAATGTACGGATTTCGCAGCGATTTCACGATGTTGGCCGCGCTGGTGTTGTCGGCGTTCATCTCCGCCGACGCGCAGCGCGAGGCGTAATAGCTGAACGAGACAAAATCGACGGTGTTTTTCAGGATCGCCTCATCCCCCGGCAGCGTCTCAATGCGGATGTCTTTTTCGCGGAACAGGCGGGCGGCGTAGGCGGGATAAGCGCCGCGCGCCTGAACATCGATAAAGAACAGGTTTTCACGATCCTTTTCCAGCGCCGCCCACACATCTTCCGGCTTGCAGGAATAAGGATAAAAGTTTCCGCCGGCCAGCATACAGCCGACCTGGTTTTGCGGGTTTACCTGATGGGCGATTTGGGTCGCCAGCGCGCTGGCGATCAGCTCGTGATGCGCGGCCTGATATTTCACCTGCTCCTGATTATCGCCTTCGTCAAACACCAGCCCCGCCCCGGAAAACGGGCTGTGCAGCATGATGTTGATTTCATTGAAGGTGAGCCAGTATTTCACCAGTCCGTCAAAGGCCTCAAAACAGGTGCGCGCATAGCGGGTGAAAAAATCCACCATGTTGCGATTACGCCAGGAACCGTACTCTATGACCAGATGCATCGGCACATCAAAATGGCACAGCGTCACCAGCGGTTCGATACCGTATTTCCTGCACTCTTCAAACACCGCGCGGTAAAAGGCGACGCCCTCTGCGTTGGGCGTCAGCTCGTCGCCGTTCGGATAGAGGCGGCTCCAGGCGATAGAGGTACGGAACACCGTGAAGCCCATTTCCGCCATCAGGGCGATATCCTCCTTGTAGCGATGATAAAAATCGATCGCCTGATGGCTGGGGTAAAACTCGTCGTCGCGCGGCGTAAAGCGCTTCTCCAACCCCAGTTTTACCGGCAGACGATGCGCGCCGTGCGGGATCATATCCACCGTCGCCGGGCCTTTCCCCCCCTCGCGCCAGGCCCCTTCGGACTGGTTGGCGGCCAGGGCTCCCCCCCATAAAAATCCTTGCGGAAATACAGACATGCAATACCTCGTCGTAGGCCAAATCAGGCCGTTGCCTGTTTAATCGTGTTCGCTTGCGCGTCGGTTTTCGCGCGTTCTTCTTCCACGGGAATATCTTCAAAACCAAGCAGCAGGGTCAGGATAAACGACAGCACCACCGCCAGCGCCATCACCCCGAAGACCCAGGCGATGCTCATCGGATTGGCCGGATCAAAGAACTGCACGCTGGTAAACAGACCGGGCGCGGCCATCGAATGGCTGGCCAGACCGGCGATGCCCGCGACGGCGCCGCAGATAAACCCGCTGATCAGGCTGGCGATAAGCGGGCGTTTCAGCCGCACCGCCACGCCGTAGAGCGCCGGTTCGGAGATGCCGGCCATAATGGCGGATGCCGCCGCGGCCAGCGCCGTCTGACGCAGTTCCGGGTTTTTCGTTTTCCATGCCACCGCCAGTGAAGAGCCGCCGAGCGACAGGTTGGCGCCGATTTCGGACGGCATCACCATCCCCTCTTTGCCGGTTTCGGCGATGGTCTGGATGATGGTCGGCGTAAATACGCGGTGCATGCCGGTCATCACCAACAGCGGCCACAGCGCGCCCATAATGGCGACGGACAGCCAGCCCAGATAGCCATGAATGGCGTACACCAGCGCCGAGATGGCGCTACCGATCCAGATGCCGATCGGGCCAATCAGCAGAATGGCGAGCGGGGCCGCAATCAGCACGATCAGCATCGGTTTAAGAAAGTTTTTCGTCACCGCCGGAGTGATGCGATCGACCCAGCGCTCGATATATGACAGACACCAGGTCATCACCAGCGCCGGGATAACGGTGTAGGTGTATTTCACCGCGGTGACCGGGATCAGCGCGAACTCGACATGCTCGCCCTGCGCGGCTTTGGCCATCAGGTCGATAAAGCTCGGGTGAACCAGCACGCCCGCAATGGCGATAGCCAGCGACATATTGGTTTTGAATTTCACCGCCGCCGATGCCGCCACCATCAGCGGCAGGAAGAAGAACGCGCCGTCGCCGATAACGGTGAGGATAGCCAGCGTCGAGGATCCTTTCTCCAGCACCCCGGTCATCTCCAGGATCATCGCCAGCAGTTTCAGCATCGATCCGCCGATGATCGCCGGGATCAGCGGCGACATAGTGCCGATCAGCGCGTCAAGGATGCCGGCGCCGATGCGTTTCAGCGTTATTTTCTGTTTGCCGACGGGTTCGTCCGGCCGCATGTCGCCTGGCAGCAGGCCGACCACTTCGCGAAACGCGTAGGATACCGTGTTGCCGATGATCACCTGACACTGGTTTTCATTGCGCACCACGCCGAGCACGCCGCTGATGTTTTTCAGCGCGGCGCCGTCGATTTTCGTATCGTCTTTCAGCACGAAACGCAGACGCGTCATGCAGTGGGTCACGGCAGCGATGTTATCGACGCCGCCCAGCGCGGTGACGACAGAGTGAGCCAAAGCCGTATAATTCTTTGACATCGGATTTTTATCCTTTTTATCAATAGGGTACAGATTCACCGCTCGACGTTGAGTGCGGAAACGACCGCGATGAAACGCTTCATAGGAAACCGGTTTCACAAAATTATTGTGAGTTTTAACGAATGAAACAAGATCACAAAACAACCATTTTTTATATTCGTGACAACGATCACTTAACGGAGATATCAGCGGGCGATTCCCGCTACGACAATCCCGCCGAGCTGAAGTAAACTGCGCTACATCGATAGCGAACGGATGATCAACATGACCACAATGCTGGAGGTAGCGAAGCGGGCAGGCGTGTCGAAGGCGACGGTTTCACGCGTGCTTTCGGGCAACGGCTACGTCAGTCAGGAAACCAAAGACCGTGTGTTTCAGGCCATTGAAGAGAGTGGCTACCGGCCCAATTTGCTGGCCCGCAGCCTGGCGGCTAAAAAGACGCAGACGCTGGGACTGGTGGTCACCAACACCCTGTATCAGGGGGTTTATTTTAGCGAGCTGCTGTTTCATGCCGCCCGCATGACGGAAGACCAGGGGCGTCAGCTGATCCTGGCGGATGGTAAACATAGCGCGCAAGAAGAGCGCCAGGCAATTCAATACCTGCTCGATTTACGCTGTGATGCGATTATTATTTATCCGCGCTTTCTCAGCGTTGATGAAATTGATGAGATTATCCAAAACCATTCTCAGCCGATTATGGTGCTTAATCGTCGGCTGCGTAAAAATAGCAGCCACTGCGTCTACGCCGATCATAAATTATCAAGCTTTACCGCCGTGTCGAAATTAATCGCCATGGGGCATCGCGATATTGCGTTTATTACCGGCTCCCTCGATTCCCCCACCGGCGTCGAACGCCTTTCCGGCTATAAAGACGCGCTGGCGCGACACAACATTGCGCTGCGCGATGCGTTGATTGTTAAGGGAAAATGGACGCCCGCCTGCGGTTCCGCCGGCGTCGCCGAATTATTATCGCGTGATGTGAACTTTACCGCGCTGGTTGCCAGTAACGACGATATGGCGATCGGCGCCATTAAACAATTACACGACAGCGGAATAGCCGTTCCGCACCCGGTCTCGGTTATTGGTTTTGATGATGTCGCGATGGCGCCTTATATTATTCCGTCCCTCGCCAGCGTCAGAATTCCGGTGACGGAAATGATCAAAGAAACCATTGGCCGCTTAATTTTCATGCTCGACGGCGGCGAATTTAAATATCAACAAACCTTCGTCGGCGAACTGATAGCACGCGACTCGCTGACGTCCGGACCGCATGCCTGAGAATATCGCCTGCCATCGTCAGCCGTGATGATGGCGGCTCATCCCGATCGTGGATTCAGGTCACTATCCCCACTTCACCCAGTTTCAGACGCCTTCCCACGACAATGACGATCGGTCTGCGTATCCGCAGAGGGAAGGTTGCGTCTCAGGCGCACGGCGTCAAACAAAATTCGTGAATAGCCTCTCAATTTGATTAACAAAAAAGCAACTCAGCTTGTCGCCGTCAGAAGCCCGTGATATCTGTATTACAACTTTACTAAAAATAGTAAAAAAGGAAAGTACATTACAGCTAATTTACGTAAGGAGACTCCATGTCGGAACTTAAATTTGCCACACGTCTGAATTCCTTTGCTTCAGGCGCCTATCGCTACTGGCCGGAACTGAAAGGTAAACCTTCCGTATTGCAAATGATTGAACGGGCCGCCACGGCCAAGGGATTGACCCATCTGGATCTAAATTATCCGCAACACATCACCGACGATGTTAAAACCATGCGCCGGAAAATCGAGGAAGTGGGTCTGGCGGTGAATGGCATGCAAATGCGTTGGGATGCGCCGGAATTTAAAATTGGCGCGTTCACTAACCCGGATCCATCGATCCGTCGTCAGGCTATCGAGTTAACCAAGCGCGGCATTGACGCGGGACGGGAGTTCGGCGCCAGTTTAATGACGCTGTGGATGGGTCAGGATGGCTATGACTACTGTTTTCAGGCGGATTACAAAAAAATCTGGGAAGATGCGGTAAGTGCGGTGAGAGAAGTGGCCGAGTACGCCCCGGATATTGATATCAGTATTGAATATAAACCCAATGAACCCCGTGCCTACAGTATTTTCCCGAACGTAACCACCTGCCTGCTGGCGGTGGAAGAGGCCGGCTGCCCGAATTTAGGTCTTACTCTTGATTTCGCTCATGTTCTGTTTGCCAATGAGATCCCTGCTTATGCCGCCGCCATGGTGGCCCGCCGCTCGCGTCTGCTAGGCCTCGATCTTAACGATGGCTGGGGCAAACGCGATGACGGCCTGATGGTCGCTGCCGTTAATCCGCGGGCCACACTGGAATTTCTCTGGCAAATGCGCCGCGATGGCTATCAAGGCGCCTACTATTTCGACACTTTCCCGGACGCCAGTGGTCTGGACCCGGTTCGTGAAGCCGAGACCAATATCGCTACCGTGACTCGATTACTGAAGCTGTGCGACAAACTCAATGACAATGTTGAGTTGCTCGATGCCATCGGCCGTCAGGATGCCGTGGCATCGCAGCAAATTATTAACGACGTAATGCTTGCTAAATAGCCCTTGCCGTTTAGCTGTCGGCTCGGGCATTTGAGTAAATAACAAAAACTACAAATAGGAAGGATAGAAGATGAAAAAACAATTACTCTCTGTACTCGCCTCTACCCTGTTTTGCTCCAGCGTCTATGCCGCGGACTTACCCCCGTTGCAATCCGACACCGAACCAGACCGTACTGACTGGACGGAACTGACCGCTAAATATGGGCCGCTGCCTGCGGCGAATAATAAGCTGAAAATTGGCGGCGTATCCAAAACCCTGACCAATGAATATTGGCGTTCCCTCGGTCAGGGCTACAAAAATGTCGCCCAAAAATATGGTTTTACCCTCGCTTACCAGGCTGCGGCCAATGAAGACGATCAGTTGGGTCAGCTATCTATCGCTGAAACATTGATCGCCCAGGGATTTAACGGCCTGCTGGTTTCCCCCCAGACTGACGCCAATTTACAGCCCGCCTATGAAAGAGCCAAAAGCAAAGGCATTCCGGTCGTCAATGTAAATGATGCTGTTATGCCAAACGCCGCCTATTATGTAGGCAACGTGCAGAAAGACAACGGTGTGCGGGTTGCAAACTGGTTTATTAAAAATAAACCGGAAGGCGGTAAGGTGGCGATAATCGAAGGTCAACCTGGGGTATACGCCGCCGCCCAACGCACCAAAGGTTTCCGTGAAACCATCGAAGCCAATGGCAAATATGCCGTTGTGGCCAGCATTCCTGCTAACTGGAGTCGTGAAAACGCCTATAACTCCGCCTCGACCATTTTGCAACAACATCCCGATTTAATTGGTTTCTATGCCAATAATGACGGTATGGCCCTGGGCGTCGTGGAAGCCGTGCGTTCGCAGGGTAAAAGCAATCAGGTCGCCGTATTTGGCACCGATGGCATTTCCGATGCTTACGCCTCCGTTAGGCGAGGCGAATTGACCGGTACGGTCGACAGCTTCCCGATACTCACCGGTGAAGTGGCAATGGAAGTCATGCTGCGTCTTATTAATGGCCAGAAATTGTCACGTGTCGTCTCCACGCCTCAAGCGCTCATCACTAAAGAAAACGTGGACGAATTCTCAACCAAAGACCATGAAACGCTGCGCAAACTGCTTGCCGGGCAATAAGTAAAGCGACGGAGGGTTTATGGAACAATATTGCTTAACGATGCGTGGGATCGGCAAAACTTACGGTAATGCCGTTGCGATTCAGGACGTAGACTTTTCAGTAAAGCGTGGTGAGGTACATGCCCTAATCGGTGAAAATGGCGCGGGGAAATCGACACTGCTGAATATTCTTTCCGGCGTTCGAGCCTCCGATACCGGTGAAATAACGGTGGACGGCAAGGTTATTCAGTTGAAAAACCCGCTATCCGCTCGCCAGGCCGGCATCGCCATGATTCATCAGGAGTTGCAGCATGTTCCCGAGCTCTCCGTTGCGCAGAATATGTTTCTCGGGCGACCGTTAACCAAATACAAAGGCTGGTTTGTCGATAAAAAAGCCCAGTATGCCCGGGCAAAATTAATTCTTAGACGTCTGGATCCCAGCATCGACCCTGATGAACCAATAAAAAATCTGAAGGTTTCACAACAACAAATCGTGGAGATTGCCCGCGCTCTGCTGGATGAAGCCAAAATCATTGCCATGGATGAGCCCACATCAAGCCTGACCCCCACGGAGTTCGAGCGGCTGGCGGAATTGATTTCCGACCTGAAATCAATGCAGGTTTCGCTGATTTACGTCTCCCATAAAATGAATGAGATTTTTAAAATCTGCGATCGCGCCACCATCCTGCGTGACGGAAAACAGGTGGGCGTAGTGAACATCTGCGACGAAACAGAAGAAACCATCGTCACCAAAATGGTGGGGCGAAAAATCGAAAAAGTACGGCATCAGTCCTTTGTTACCGATAGAGAAATCCTGCGCGTGGAAGACCTTGGACGTGACAAAGCGGTATTCCCGGCCAGTTTTAGCGTACAGGCCGGCGAAGTGTTGGGAATTGCAGGGCTGGTGGGTTCTGGACGCACCGAACTGCTAAAACTGATTGCGGGTATTGATGTAAAGACCAGCGGCAGCGTGCGGGTCGGCGGCAGGCCGGTGAAAAATCTCAATGTTCGCTCCGCCATTCGGGCGGGTATCGGTCTGGTACCGGAAGATCGCAAAAAAGAGGGAATCATTAAAGAACGGGCGGTGAAAATGAATGTGGCCCTCCCCTCAATGGGGAACTTCACCCGCTATGGATTATTAAAAAAAAGGAAATTAAATCAGGTGGCGCAAGAGGTGATGACGGATCTGAAATTGCGCCCGTTAAATATCGAAAAACCTATCGGCACCTTGAGCGGCGGTAATCAGCAGAAAGTTATTATCGGTCGCTGGCTGGCAGCAGATAACACCGTATTTCTATTCGACGAGCCAACCCGAGGTATCGATATAGGCGCCAAATCCGAGATTTATAATCTGATAGAAAAATTGGCTCAACAGGGTAAGGCGATTGTGGTGGTTTCCTCCGAGATGCCTGAAATTATTCGTATTTCCGACAGAGTTATCGTGATGCGTGAAGGGAAAATCACTATCGAGCTTAAAGGTGACGATATCACTGAAGAAAATATCGCCCGTTATGCGATCAATGATCCGAATTAAATAATAACGCTGTAACCTACACTTATCATTAAGGCAATTATTATGATGACAAAAGGTAATACTCAACCCACCGTACATCCTTCAGCGCTATTTAAATTTAATCTGCGCGATGCAGGTACTTTGATTGGTTTAATGATTATTATTGTCACCTTCTCTCTATTATCTCCGGTATTTCTTACCGTACCAAACTTACTGAATATTCTTCAGCAATCGTCGATCAACGCCATTATTGCGTTAGGTATGACGTTGGTTATTATTTCCGGCGGGATTGATCTCTCCGTGGGGCCGACAGCGGCCTTATCGGCGGTGCTGGGCGCGACCTTGATGGTGGCCGGCGTACCCGTTCCCCTGGCTGTCATGGCCACATTGGGCGTCGGGGCGCTGTGTGGCGTATTCAGCGGTACTTTGGTGGCTTACGCCGGGCTACAACCCTTCATTGTCACCCTCGGGGGATTATCTCTGTTTCGCGCCATGGCATTAATCTTTACCGGCGGCAATCCGATATTCGGTATCCCTACGGAATTCCGCGATTTCATTAATAGCGAGCTGTTAGGGATCCCAGCCCCCATCGTTATCGTGATTGTCATCGCGCTGATTCTATGGGTATTAATGAATAAAACCCCTCTGGGTGAATATATTCTGGCGGTGGGCGGCAACGAAGAGGCCGCAAGGGTTGCGGGTGTGCCGGTGAAAAAAACCAAAGTTACGGTATTTGTTATTTCCGGATTATTAGCGTCGCTGGCTTCTCTGATTCTGATTGGGCGTCTTGGAGCGGCAGAGCCAACTTTAGGAAACTTATGGGAACTGGATGCCATCGCGGCGGCGGCCATAGGCGGCGCATCGCTGATGGGTGGTAAAGGCAGCATCATTGGAACGATTGTCGGAGCGATTATTCTCGGATCATTACGTAATGGTTTGACACTCCTTAATATTCAGGCTTTTTATCAATTGCTTGCTACCGGACTGATTATTATTATAGCGATGTTGATTGACAGAGCGACACGAGGCAAATAATGACGCAGGATCCGCGAGCAATAGGCGCTCAAATTCGCATGAGGCTACCACAACTGACGCCACTGGAAAGGAAAGTGGTGGAGTCTATTACCTCGAAAACAGATTTATCCGAGCAAACCTCACTGAAAGAAATCGCTCAAGAGAATAATGTTTCTGAGGCAATGGTGGTCAAATTGGCTAAAAAACTCAATTTCTCGGGTTTTCGGGAATTCAGAAGTAGCTTGATTTATTACAACCATTCTGAGGTAGCAAGCCTGCATGCGGAAATTGAACCTAGTGACTCATCGGAACAATTACTGACCAAGGTATTCAGAACATCCATTCAGGCAATAGAAGAAACGATATCGATTCTTGATGTTTCTGAATTTAATCGTGCTGCTGATATTTTGTTCAAGGCCCGGCATATCGATTTATACGCAGTGGGCGGTTCGGCTGCCGTTGCCCGTGATATGGCTCACAAGCTGCTGAAGATCGGGATAAAGACAACGATGTACGATGACGCCCATATTATGCTGATGTCAGCGGCTATTTTATCGGACGACGATGTGGTCATCGCCATTAGTCATTCAGGCACCACGCGTGCGGTAAATGCCCCAATAAAACTCGCTGCGCGCAATGGCGCCAAAGTCATTGCCATTACCAATTATGCCGAGTCGCCCATTGCGCGTAATGCGCATGTGGTTCTCAATTCAACCTCTCAGGGCTCGCATTTGCTAGGGGAAAACGCAGCATCGCGAATCGCCCAGTTAAATATACTGGATGCATTGTTTGTAGCGATTGCGAAAAAAGATCTTAAGAAGGCAGAAAAGAATCTGATGAAAACCCAGCATGCAGTCCAGAATTCAAGAGAATATTAGCATGAGTAAAATAGTGGTCATCGGTAGTCTTCATTACGATATTATGTTGCAGGCGCACCATCGGCCGGAAAAGGGCGAAACCGTTATGGGTAGCGCCTGCTCATATAAATTTGGCGGCAAAGGCGGTAACCAGGCGGTTTCCGCGGCCAGGGCCGGCGCGCAGGTAAGTTTTGTCGGCGCGGTCGGCGAGGATGAACAGGGTAAGTTTTTACTCTCGGTACTTAAGGATAACGGGGTTGATATCCGCCATGTTGCGGTGAAGAATTGCATCCCTTCCGGTATGAGTGTCGCAATTATGGACGCAGAAAATGACTACGGCGCCGTAGTGGTATCCAATGCCAATAACCATATAGATCCGCAGCAGTTTAGCGAAGACGGCGTCTGGCAGCAGGCGGGCATGTTGTTATTGCAGAATGAGGTACCGGAAGCGATCAACATGCTGGCAGCCCGTGAAGCCCAAAAACGTGGCATTACCGTGTGCCTTAATGCTGCTCCGGCGCGTGAGCTCTGCGCATCCATGCGCTCCTCGATCGATCTGCTGGTCGTTAACGCCGTTGAAGCCCGTGATCTCACAGGAATCGAGGTCAACGATCTTTCTGGAGCCAGCGCGGCGGCGGCGGCGCTGAGCGAGGACTTTCCTTCGGTGGTGGTTACTGCCGGCGAACATGGGGTCGCATTCTGCGAAACCAAAGGTCAGTGTCACGCCTTGCCGGCGCAAAAAGTGGTACTGGTCAGCACCCATGGCGCAGGAGACTGCTTTATGGGCGCCCTATGCGCCGCGATGATGCAAGGTCAACGTCTGGCAGAAGCGGTGGTCAAGGCCAACCGTGCCGCCGCTGAGCATGTTTCCCGCAAGGCGTCCTGATTCCTGCCCTGTCGTATCCGAAGACGAATAGTCGGTGATAAAAGCATCTGACAAACCGATTTTCATGTACTGATGTATGTACTACTTCGGTGTGGTTGACGGTGGATTTCACTGGATGAGAAACAGATCGATTATCCTGTTGAATCAGTGGGCTACAGACTTTTCCGGATGTCTATAGAAAAGAAATCGGAGCGGGAAACGAGACAAGCGCTAAGTCGTAATTTATTAACGCTCAACCGATATTTTCTGTGTCAGTTGAGCCTTGAAATTAGCCTTGTTTTGCAGGCTCATCAAGCAATACATGGTACTCAATGCCAAAATCAATCCGAGTCGAAAACTGATACCAAATTTAATGAAATTATTGAGTCGACTCATTTAGTAATCTTTAGGTATGAAGGAATTCCTTCAACATCGGGTTACCCTGGCATTTCTCGAATATCTGAACGAAGGCTGTTTACCAAAGCCGTTGAATCCGCATTCTTTTTTTCTGATATTTCATTTGCATATGCCTTTGCCAAATCAGATTGTTCTTGACTTCCATAGAGGTGAATAAGTGCTATAGCCTCTTCTACATGAATTGCTTTATTAATAACCTTTCCAGCTTCATCCTCTATTATCAATAGCGCCATCAAGACTTGAGCGTATAAATGCTTTGTAGCAAAATGATAGCGCCTCAATACGCGTGGCTCGACGATAATTATTAGTATCTCTTCTGGACGTATAGTAATGCGCAACGATCCACCCACCAACGGCAATAATAACAGTGAACAATATCTTTATATATTCCATAACTACCCTCGCTAGTTTACTCTGAGCCGTAAGGAAGCGCTGATCCAAATCAATTATTAGCCACGATTATACTTGTGCTCATCCTCCCAAATTGAATTAGGAAAAAATCGGGCGTCAGCGCCGCCCTGTCATTTTTTATGCTCTTTTTTGCAGAAACTCTAAAATAAATGATGCGATTAATTCCGGTCGTTCCTCGTGTACGCAATGATTAGAAAATGGGACAGTAAATAAAACCGACTTATCAATGATATCAGCCAAACTGATTGAATGATGACGTGGAACCAACCAATCCTCATCGCCTCGAATAATCATCGTTGAGCAAGATATATTATTGACAGATCTATATGGATATCCGGTTTCACTCGTATCTAGCCACATTTTAACTATTTCAGTTAGTAACTGTGAGAATCTGGGATCCTCATTCAATGCTTCGTAGGCCTTAACATTATCAGGGAATTTATTTATCCACTTTTCAGGCGTTATATCTTTATATACTTCTCTGGCTGGATCATCCGTTGCCAGATACCACTGCGCGCCAATAGTAATCAATTTTTCGACTCGCTCAGGCCTTGATGCCGCCAGCCTAAGCGCTACCGTACCGCCATCGCTATGACCCACGATACTACATTTGTCTAATTTCAAATGATCCATGAGCATTTCTACGTCATTTTGCAATAGCGCATAACTCAAATTACTGCCAAATGTCGATTTCCCATGACCACGGCTATCTATTCCAATACATCTATATTGTTCTGGAATGTGGCTGATCATCCCATTAAAAGACTCAATATTAAGCATCCCTCCATGAATAAAAATGATTGGATACCCCGACTCATTGCCCTTTATTTCATAATATATCTTAGCATTATCGTTTATAAAAAAATCGCCGTTTTCATGATTAAAAACATTCATAATCCATATTTCCTTTCGATAAATCATAAGATTTCAATGAGTTGACAACGATGCCAACTGTATCATGGTTGCGCTCATTATAGTTCAGGCTATGCGACGAAGTATGGCTCTAATCCGGTCGGAGCTTGCTGACCACGAGCTATGGCAATCGTCGGTATCGTTAAAGGGGTCGTCTTTGTCGGGCGACGGACGCGCCTGTGGCGTCCGTATTCCGGACGGTGAAATACGCGCCGCAATGGTCTTCGGCCGGGTTCAGCACGCTGGAGGCGGCGCGAGAACGGGGAGATGACTTTACGTGCGAGTACCTTATCCCTTTGCCGATATTCGGCCGCGAAGAAGGCGTTGTCACAAATAATTTTTATTCTGAATGGAACTCACTTTTATTTCAAAACGACATAATGATCAGCGAAAGATAAACGCTTGGCCCTTTCAGGTCTTCTCTTTTGATCGTGAACCAAGGGTTTCGGTATCTACGTCCTAAACAATTCGCACCGCCGCCTTGCTGCGACTTGCAGTAGACGGTTTCCTTGGCAATCATTACAGGAAGATATAAAGATGAGTCTGAAAGACTATCGGGCTTTGATAGATGATTTCTGCGACCTCGCAGAGATTCCTCGTAGCAGCGTGTTGTACGAACGACCTCATTTCGAGATCGATGGCATCGATTTTTCCTTACCTTATGTCGCACAGCCAGAGCCAGGCCACATAGCGATCCACGCCGATCTGGGTCCACTGCACGGTAAGTATTCGGCACAACAATCCATTGCGCTGCTAGACATGAATTTTCACCTTTTCAATGCGCCCTACGGCGCGGTGTTGGCCCGCAACCCCAAGACCGAAAACATTCTGCTCATGGGCGCAGCCGGCCTTGAGCAAGCCTCCGCAGCCACGCTGTTGTCCGTGCTTTCCGCCTGCGCCGCCTTCGCTCACCAGTGGCACAAGTCCGTCGCCACAGGTTCCGCCCTTGTGCCGGTCGCCACCACGCACGGTCAATCCTAAAGAGAGGAGCAATGACATGCGTATTAATGATATACAGCCTCATTCGCTCACCCTGGGCGACTTCCCCACTCAGCCAAAAGCGTCCGACATTGCGTCGACATCAACGGTCAGTATCCGACTATCCAGTAATCCTCCGCTGCTGAGCAAGCAGCTTGAACGCTCCGCGTCCTTCAACGCGCCGCAACATCAGCCGTTGAAATTGCCGGAGCGCCATCAGGAACTCTTTGATAATTACCGGCTGGATTTGATGGAGCGCGGCAGCACAGATACGCCCCGAATTGACGGCGCGCTTCCCCGTCTATTAGGAGGGATGCTGGAAGCCAACCCCGGTGCGCGCTTCGACGATGTGGCGGCTTATCTGCCGGGAATATCGCCGCCGCCGCGGCTGACCGATCCCAGCGTTGCCGACAGACTTAACGAAATTGCGGCGCGCAGTGAACCGCATTCTCCCCCGGATGTGCGGGAAACCGCCCAGGTTTTCGCTGAATATGCAGGAAAGTTGGGCGACTACCTGGAACATGCTCATCTACTGCACGATACCGCGTTGCGCGAACAGAACCTTAGCCAGACGGATCGCGCAGATGTCCGCCGCAGCCAGACGGCACTGGCGTCAGCGGCGCGAGAAGCGATCAAGAGCGTTCCCGACGCATTTGAAACAAGCCAGAATAAGGTTAAGGCAAATCTGGCGCTGCTTGAACATGAGCTTGCCGAGACGGCACCTTCGGATGACCGTATTAAGACGATCCAGACGGAAATGAAAGCTCATGAGCAGACTCTGGCGTTCCTGCAAGGCCTACAGACTGACTATCAGGGGCATTCCAAAGTTAAACACCTCGCGACTATACAAGCTCACCTTAATCTGGAAGATGTTCAGGCGCGCTTGTCCAAATCGCTGGAATCGACTGAAAAAGGTAAGGTTATTATGGGGTCGGCTATCGTTCAGGGCGTTCAGACATTCCTGCATCTGGGGGAAGTGCGATCCTGGATGAACGTCGCCGCGAGCACCCAGATTACCCGAAACGACGCGCCAGGTTATCTGGGGCGAGCAGCGATGGCCGGCAGCGTCACCGGGTTCGCGCACGAAGCCATCGGCGGACTGATGAAACCGATTCTGGAAAACGGTCTACAGGCGTTGGGCGTTCCTGGACTTAAACCCGTCAAGGCCGATACCATCGTCCCCAACCCCCTGCGCTCAACGGTAGGCGAGTACGGCGAGGTGGTGAAAAAATCGTCACACACTCTGGCGGAGGAAACGACCCAGGCGGATCGGGAACGTTTACGGGTAAGCAACAAACAATTACGCAGCGATACCGTTTTGGCGCTAGGGGATTCGATGGCCTTTATCCCGCGCAGCGCCGTTCAGGTGCTGCGTCAAAGCCTTAACGATGCCGGCGTCGCAGATCTGAAGACGCCACATATTCTCTCAGGATTCGGCGCTCTGGGTTCCGGTGCGGCAGGCGCGATCAAATCAGTAGTGCAACTGAATACGTCTTACACCGATCCTCAGGGGCGTAAATTCGCCATCTTCGAGCCGCAGAAAACACCCCAGACGAGCATCGGCGACAAGATCAAGCAGAGCCTGGACATCAGGCAAGATAGAGTGCGCAGCAATTTCTACAGCAAAATGGCGTCGGCGGTGCAGGGGTCGCTCCTAAGTGACCTGACGCCTAAAACCAACAGTTCGACGCCGCTCAGCAGCGGGCAACGCGCCACAAACGCTTTGCTCGGGATGAGCTCGCCAATTACCTATCTTTCCTCCATTTATAGCAATCAAGCCGTTTCTACGGAAATTAAGGCGCGCAAAGGGAAAATCGAACCGGGGGATCGCCTCGCCAACGCGGCGTTCAACATCGCGGCCCAGCACCGGACTCAGCTTCCGCGTGCGACCGGCTCGGACAGCTACCTGCGGCCATTAGAGAACACTTATCACGCGCTGCGTGGGGTGTTACAGGTCGCGCCCCAGGCCACCACCGAGATGATGAGTCTGCTGGATCGCGGGGTAACAGAAGGCATGCGTCGAGTCGCCGCGGCTATAACAGACGACAAAGCGACGTCAAACGGAACCGGAGACGATCCGCCGGCATCGTCCGCCAATGCGGGGGAGGCAGCCCCTCGCCGATAGTTTGCAGGCCGCGCCGCGGCTTGCCCCGCAACGAAAAGCGGAAGTGCCATTTCTTCGCGCCTTTGCCGGTCACGAACAGTGACAGCCCGTCGGTATCGTTGAGAGAATAGGCTTTGCCGGTGGTGCGGGCCTGCCGGGCGACGGCATCGGTACGCCATTAAAGTATGGTTGAAGAGAGGTGTACCGCGCACAGGGAAGCGACTCAGCAAACAATCCGCATCGATAACGCACCCGATTTTCATGTACTGACTTGTGTACTACTTCGGCGTGGTTGGCGATGGTTTTAGTGGATTTCGCTGGAGGCTCAACAGAGCGATTAGCCTGTTGAATCAGAGAGCTACAGACATCAGCGGACATCTATAGAAAAGAAATTGGAGCGGGAAACGAGACTCGAACTCGCGACCCCGACCTTGGCAAGGTCGTGCTCTACCAACTGAGCTATTCCCGCAAAAATATTTTTTGCCGATGCAAAGGGCTTGCGCGGCTACCGATGATAATCATTGTAATACAATGAATTATATAACTATTTACTAACTCCCTCATCGGTGGCCAGCATTATGTACCAATCATTCATCGCTGACAAGCCCTTTTAACCATAAATTCCGGCCGCCCAGTGCGATTGCGCAGATAAGCAGCCGAAGGCTCAAAACATCGCCACCTCGGCGCTGATGGTCGGGCCGGGTCGATCCGACTCCGCCGCGTAGCGTCTCGCCAGCCGCAGCAACAATCCCTGACGTGCTGGCGAGCGGTTTACGTCGGCCCGGCTACAGAATGCTGATCGTGCCGTTCCTGCCGTCCAGCCTGACGCGCATGCCGTTTTCCAGACGCGACATCACGCCCCGTACGCTCATGACAGCCGGCAACTGCAACTCTCTGGCCGTCACCGCGCCATGCGAAAGCGGGCCGCCGCTTTCGGTAATCACGCCGCTGGCGCGATAAAACAACGAGGTCCACGCCGGATTGGTGGTTCTTGCCACCAGAATCGCGCCTTTGGGAAACAGCGGGAAATCGTCCGGGCTGTGGATTAAAAACACCTCGCCCTCGACGGTACCCGGACTTCCCGCCAGCCCCGTCAGCTCATTGCCGGTCGGGGTATCTTCCGCGCTATCCTGCTCGCCGTGGTTCCAGGCCGGGCTGTGCTGCTTGGCCTGCCGCCAGCCCGTCTGATTGGCGTACACGACCTGCTCCAGCGTGTCGAAACGCCCTTCGCGGATGGCCTCATCCAGCACGCTGAATGGGGCGAAATAAATATCGCCGGCCTCGCGCAGTATCCCGCGCGCCGCCAGACGCTCGCCGACCGCTTTAATCCCTTTGCGGAAGGGCAGCGTCAGGCGCGTCGTCTGGTAATGCTCAAGATCGTCCAGATAGGTGTAAATCCGCGCCAGACGGATCACCTCCTCGATAAAATAACGCACGCCTTCCGGCACCTGATTTAAATACTGATGCTGCGCCGCGGAGGCGGCCAGCCGCGCTTGCAACGCCTGACCGGCCAGGTCTTCATCGGGCAGTTCAGCCAGCATATTCAACTGGTCTAGCACCGCGTGCGGCGCTTCCAGCCAGGTAGGATAGTAAGCGTCGAAATCCAGTTCGCGATGACCGTGACGTTGCAGGAACTGCGTCAGCTCCTGCTCAAAGGCCGGGTAATCCGACAGCCGTTCTACCAGTTCGCGGGAGGAATACTGTTTAAACGCCTGCATCAGCGCGGCATCCTGGCGGATCAGGCGGGAAAGCGCCCACAGCTCGCTATTCACCTGTCCGGTTTTGGTATCGGAAACCGACAGCAGAAGATCGAACGTCGTCTTCGCTTCCACCGCCGGCATCGACATGCTCAGAAGCTGATAGAGCACGGCATACAGCGTGCGCTGCGTCAGCGAAATCGCGATATTGGGCAGGAAGTAGCGCTTGCCGGCATCGCGTACGCGCAGCACATAGCGCCAGCACTCGTCCAGTTGCCGGTTCGACAGGTCTTCGCGCAGCAGCGCGCCGATATCCAGCAGATAGGTGTCCAGATCGCGCATCCAGCGTACAGGCAGTTCCTGCACCCAGGCGTAGCGCCTCGCCAACTCGGGCAGCGCGGCCTGTAGTTCTTCGATGGAGTGGATGCCGCCTGGCATTCTTCCCGCGTACAGTTCGACCGCGTTCTGGTTGCCGTAGATATAAAAGTCTTTGATGGCGAACCATTTGCCGCCGAAGTGCGGCAGCCCCATCAGTTCGAAAGAGAAGTTGAGCGATTCATGAAATCCCTCCTCCACCAAATCCCAGGTCAGCGGCGTCACGGCGTTGGGGAAACGCTCGGCGGACTCGTCCCGCGTCCAGCGTTCCGGGACGAAGGTAACCGGGCGCGATTGCAGCAGGTAGCAGACGCCGCCGGAGAACGCCCATTCAATATCCTGCGGGAAACCAAAGAACGCCTGCGCCTGCTGCGCCAACTGCGCGACGGTGCGGCACTGGGCATCCGTCAACGCCGGGCTGCCAGCCTGCTCGTCTGATAAAGCGACGTGCCGGACGCCCCGATCGCTCTTCAGGATAATCTCGTTCTTCTGCGCGATATTGCGTTCAGCCACCGTCAATTCCGGCAGCGCTACGCGAAACTCATCAACCGCCGCCTCGCCGCCGACTACCGATTCGCCCAGGCCGAAGCAGGCGTTGATCAGCACGCGGTTAAGATCGCCGCGCACCGGATCGATGGAAAACGCAACGCCCGCGCTGTCGGCCGCCGTCATCTCCACCATCTGCTGCACCACCACCGCCATTGAAGCGTCAAGATGGGCGAGATTGAGGCGCGCGCGATAGCGCATCGCATGTTCATTCCACAAAGAGACGTAGCAGTCACGCAGGGCGGTAAGAATTTCCACCGCGCCGCGCTGGTTAAGGAAGGTATCGTGCTGCCCGGCGAACGCCGCGCCGGGCAGATCTTCGAAAGTCGAGGATGAGCGCACCGCGACGGCCCACTGCTCGGCCTGACGAACCTGCAACTGCTCGTTTATCGCCTGCGTCAGTTCATCCCCGACAGGCTGTCGGCGGATTAAGTCCTGAATGCGCCGGCTCTGCGCGGCGACATCGTCCCCGGCCTGCAAGATCGCGTCAATCTGCGATCGCAGCGGCGCCAGGAATGCACGGTAAGCCGCGCTGGTGACGATAAAGCCGGGCGGCACCGGCAGGCCGCCGGCGGTAAGCCGCGCCAGGCTGGCACCCTTGCCGCCGCTGAGCGACAGCTCCACGGCATGGGGATCGGCAAACGGCAGGACAAAGTCATTGGCTACGTACATAGGTTAGATCCTTAGCGCGGCGTCATCGCGAAAATAGCCGCATCGATGCAACCACCCCAGCACCGCGCAGGCCAGCAATGCCCCGGCGATAAGATCAATGCCGTAGTGGTAGAGTAAATAGAGCGTCGCCAGAACAAGGCCGGCAACCACGGGAAACAGCAGAACAGCTATCAGGGTATGACGTTGCAGAAGCAAATAGCCGAGGATATACACACTGATGCCGCAGTGCAGGCTGGGAAACACGTCCATGCCGGTGCCGCCCTGGGCAACCAGCGCCACCTGAAAGGCGGTGATCGCGCCGCCCTCCGGCGGATACGGGAACTGGTCGGGAAACTGCAAATAGGGACCGCCGGCGGGAACCAGCAGATAGCCCAGAAAACCAAACAGGTACATCAGCATTAACCCGTGGAAAAAACCGCGACTGGCCAGGGTCGTGCGCCGACAGGCATAAACGATCACCGGCAGCAGTATGATGAAATAAAAAGCGATATAACACAGGCTCATCACTTCAGACAGCCAGAAAGTGTGCCACGCGGCCACCTTTTCCGTCGCGCCGCCGCCGCCGAACAGCATGCGGTCCCACATCAGCAACTGCGCGTCGAACGAGCGCGGCGTCGCAAGGTGAATCGCCCTGAACAGATAAAAAACCAGCCAACTGCTGGCAAACTGCAACACGCCGAGCCAACTGCGCCACGTTCCGGCGCCGGCCGCCGTCGCTCTGGCCTGTAGAATAATAACCAGCATGCTCAGCGCCCCCGGCGCGATAAAACGCGCGTCGCGCAGGCTGAGCGCGCTGACCACGCCCCAAAGCCAAATCAGGACAATCAGAGCGAGATAGCAACGATTGCTTATCTCCCCATGCCGGCTCATCGCCACACTACGGTCTGCTTTCATTCTCTTTCTCAAGGTTCATGGCGGAAAATTTGCCGCGCTGGCGCCAGCCCCACGCGGCGATGCCGTACAGCGCCAGCAGCCAGGGATAGATCGACGCGATAACCGCCAGGCAGGGCAGCCAGATCAACGCCGTCGCGAACCCGCCGGCAAGACGAAAAAAGGTGGTGGTGTTGCGGCCGTCCGCCCGGCGTCCCGCCCACCAGCCGCACAGCCAGACCGGCAGCAGCGTAAAGATAAACGCTTTCCACGCCAGCCACTGAAGGATGTTCATCGACGCGCGCGAGGTCTCCGTCCTCGTCGGCTTTGGCGCACGACCTTGCAGCGCCTGCTGTTCCGCTTGTTTGAACGCCAACGCATAGGAACCGTCCACACGGCTGCGCGAGCGGGCCTGACGCGCCACGTTCTCCAGCATCGGCTCATCGCGACAGGCGACGGAAACGCGATTCAGCGAGCTGCTCAAATATTGCATGATGCGCGTTTCCCACTGCGCGACGCTGTCTTCTCCCTGTTCCGGCAGCGCGAGCGGATCGCTCACCAGCAGTTCCAGCGCGGAGCCGAAGCGGTCCGGCGCCTGATAGAAACTGCCGGCGGCGATAACCTGAAAACGACATTGATCCTGCATCAGTCGGCGGATAATTTTGACCACGCCTTCCTGATAAGGCTGCGGCCCGGCCCCCCATTCGCTGGTGCCTTCAGGAAAGATGACGACGCTGCCCCCCAGCTTCAGATGGGCTATCGCCTGTAAAATGGGATTGCCCGCCTGCGCCCGGCTATAGCCATAGCGCACGCGATCCTTGTCGCGCACCACCGGGATGCCTGCGAACATCAGGCGCAGGAAGCGCGAGCGCAGCAACTGAACCGCGATAAGAAACTGCGCGCTCGGCAGTAGTTGGTTGAAGATCCAGCCGTCCGTCGCGCCATTGCGATGACTGGCCAACAGCAGCGTCGGCGTTTCGCCGTCGAGGGGAGCCAACCGCCGTCCATCCGGCGTAAAAAAACGTAACGATGAGTAGTAGAAACGCACCAGCAGGCGGGCAATGCAGCGATGCCACAGGGAAAGGGGCCGACCCGGCGTAAATTGCAGATAGTCAGGCGTCTGCCTGGAGAAATCCGATTTCATCTTCTTCACCCTCCTTAAGTCAATTCCTGTCCCTTTGATTGCAGGCGCGCTGGCGTTGTCGCCCGACAATACCCCGGTACTGTAATCTCATCGCGCCAAATCAGCAAACCGCTATGGCTTGCAAAATACATTCCGCCAATAGCCGATAAAGGATCGCCGCGCCTGACGGAACAGCGCAGAGTAAGCGTGGATAACCCTTAGATAGAAAAGAAAAATAGCGGTAATAAAAGCATAAAAATGCAGACTATTCTGACGACGCGCCCAACACGATGAGCAACCAGAGTAAACCCCCATCTCAAAGAATAATTGTGTCGGTTCTGGCCGCCGCCAGGGTAAATCAGTCGGTTAGATTAGTCCAAATTCAAATCGTCATAGCGGGTCAATATCCGCCCGACAATACCGTAGTCAACCGCTTCCTGCGGCGTCATCCAATAGTTACGATCCGTATCCTTCTTAACTTTCTCCACCGGTTGCCCTGTCGCATCGGCAATCAATTTATTGACCCGATCCAGCATCCTGACGATTTCTTTGGCTTCAATTTCAATGTCGCTAGCCTGGCCGCGCACGCCGCCAAGCGGTTGGTGAATCATAAAACGGGTGTTGGTAAGGGAGTAGCGGCGCTCTTTTTTAGCGGCGAGAAAAATGGTGATCCCGGCGCTGGCGACCCACCCCGTGCCGATAATATGCACCTCGGGCTTGATGAACTTAATCATGTCATGGATGGTGTCCGCGGCTTCGACGTGTCCCCCCTGACTATTAATATAGATTTTTATCGGATCGTTGCTGATCCCCTGCAACAGCAGTAGCTGCGAAACCACTTTTTCCGTTAATGCCTGATTTATTTCGCCTGAAATAATAATAGAGCGGGACTGCAACATCTTTTGCTGAATAAGCGATGATGTATTGCTTTGCTCGGAATCCTGCTTCTCGTCGTCTTTCAGAATCGTCAACATGATCTGTTTCCCTTTAGCTATGAATATTAACGCTAGTATAGGCGCGTATAGCCAAAGGGATCACGCATCAGGGAGAGTTCAGGATAGCGCTGCCGATTGCCTGCGTTGGTAAGGTCACATCTTTCCATATTGATAACCCTCCCCCACTTTTCAATATATTCCTCAGATAGGTTTATCGCATCAGTATGCTTCAACAAATTGTGTACTACTTCGGCGTGGTTGACGGTGGATTTCAGTGGATTTCGCTGGATGCGCAACAGAGCGATTACCCTGTTGAATCAGGAGACTACAGACATCATTGGACATCTATAGAACAAGAATTGGAGCGGGAAACGAGACTCGAACTCGCGACCCCGACCTTGGCAAGGTCGTGCTCTACCAACTGAGCTATTCCCGCTCGGGATAATGACCGCACCGGATGCGAAATTCTGCATCGGTACGGGGTGCGCATTATACGAGAAATCTTTTCGACCGCAAGCCCTCGAAAATGAAAAAACGTCTGACTGCCGATAAAAAGAGCAATGCGGTGGTAAAATGCGCATTCAAAACCGGAGTAATGCGATGCTATTTTCCTTTCCGCTTAATGCATCACCCGCGGCGCGATCGGTTTAAAGCTGAATAAAATGCTCACGATAATAAGCCAGTTCGGCCAGCGACTCGCGGATGTCGTCCATCGCCTGATGGGTACCCTGCTTTTTAAAACCAGCCAGAATTTCAGGTTTCCAGCGGCGAGCCAGTTCTTTGAGCGTACTGACATCCAGATAGCGGTAATGGAAATAGGCTTCCAGTTCCGGCATATAACGGAACAGAAAACGACGATCCTGTCCGATGCTGTTGCCGCAAATGGGCGACTTGCCCGCAGGCACCCATTTTTGCAGGAACGCCAGCGTTTCCAGTTCAGCCGCGCGCTCATCAACCTTGCTGGCTTTTACCCGGTCAATCAACCCGCTGGCGCCGTGGGTACGCACATTCCAGTCGTCCATCAACGCCAGTTGACTATCCGGCTGATGAACCGCCAAAACCGGCCCTTCGGCCAATACATTTAAATTGGCATCGGTCACAAGCGTTGCAATTTCAATAATATGGTCCCGCTCAGGATCCAATCCCGTCATTTCAAGATCGATCCAGATTAGGTTATTTTCATCTACCATCGTGGGTATTCCTGTTTAGTATTGTGCGGTTACCTGACTGTTGACGCCAATCGGGCGTCAACCCGAATACCCGACTGGTGGGCATCAGTTAATTAAAATCAAATAGGGTGTATTATAGTCGCTTCAGTCGCCATGGCGATAATCATACGGTTAAGTGAGGCTCAGTGAGCAAAAAGAAACTGTCAAAAGGTCAACAACGTCGAGTTAGCGCAAACCATCAGCGTCGTCTTAAGCATGCGGACAATAAGGTCGAATGGGAAGATGGCCAACTGGGTGAAGCCCAGGAAGGTATTATTATCAGCAGGTTCGGCATGCATGCGGATGTGGAATCCGCCGCCGGCACGTTGCATCGCTGTAATATTCGCCGCACCATTAAATCGCTGGTTACCGGCGACCGCGTGGTCTGGCGGGCGGGACATGAAGCTCTGGCCGGCATCAGCGGCATTGTTGAAGCCGTCCACCCGCGCCGCTCCGTTTTGACTCGTCCTGACTTCTATGACGGCGTAAAACCGATCGCTGCCAACATCGATCAGATCGTCATCGTTTCGGCCATTCTCCCTGAACTCTCCCTTAATATCATCGATCGCTATTTGGTCGCTTGCGAAACGCTGGAAGTCGAGCCGTTGATCGTGCTCAACAAGATCGATCTCCTGGACGAAGAAGCGCGTCAGTTCGTTGACGGCCTGATGGATATCTACCGTGCGCTCAACTATCCGGTGATTATGGTTTCCAGCCATACGCAACAGGGCATCGCCGAACTGGAACAGGCGCTGACCGGGCGTATCAGTATCTTCGCCGGGCAATCAGGGGTGGGCAAATCCAGCCTGCTCAATGCGCTGCTGGCGCTGGGCGAGGATATTCTGGTCAACGAGGTGTCGGATAATTCAGGGCTGGGGCAACATACCACCACCGCGGCCCGGCTTTATCATTTCCCTCATGGCGGAGATGTCATTGATTCGCCGGGCGTTCGCGAGTTCGGTCTCTGGCACCTGGAGCCGGAACAGGTCACCAGCGGCTTCGTTGAATTTCGTGAATATATGGGCAGTTGTAAATTCCGCGACTGTAGCCATGACAACGATCCGGGCTGCGCGATCCGCGCGGCGGTCGAACGCGGCGATATCGCCGAAGAACGTTTTGATAACTATCACCGGATTTTGGAAAGCATGGCTCAGGTAAAAACGCGTAAAACCTTTTCCGATACGGATAACTGACATTTATCTTATCCGTCGCTACAATGCGCACCCTTAATAGTGGGCTATCCCTGCCCGCTGCCCTACGGGTCGCCGCAAGCAGCGTTAAACGTCGCTCCCGGCGATTTTTTATGGCGGGCTATCCCCGCCCGCCACCCTTCGGGCCGCCGCGAGCAGCGTTAAAAATCGCTCCCGGCGATTTTTTATGGCGGGCTATCCATGCCCGCCCCCCTATGGGCCGCCGCAGGCAGCGTTAAAAATCGCTCCCGGCGATTTTTTATGGCGCACCACAACTCCAAGAGGCTCACTGTGCTGGATAACATCAAAATCAAATTACAGTATTGGCTTCCCAAAATCTGGCTGACCCGCTTGGCTGGCTGGGGAGCCGATAAGGCGGCAGGTAAACTCACCACTCTGGTGATCGATCTGTTCGTCCGCTATTACAAGGTCAATATGCAGGAAGCGCAGCAACCTGATACCGCCGCTTACCGCACCTTTAACGAATTTTTCGTCCGTCCGCTGAGAGCGGATGCCCGCCCTATCGATCCGCACGCCCATCGGCTGGTGCAGCCCGCCGACGGCGTATTGTCGCAGTTTGGCGCCATTACCGACGACAAACTGATCCAGGCCAAAAATCATCATTACTCGCTGGAAGCGCTGCTGGCGGGAAACTACGTCATGGCCGACCTGTTCCGCAACGGCATGTTCGCCACCACCTATTTATCGCCGCGCGATTATCACCGCGTCCATATGCCGTGCGACGGCGTACTGCGGGAAATGATTTATGTCCCCGGCGATTTGTTCTCTGTGAATTTGTTGACGGCGGCGAACGTCCCGAATCTCTTCGCCCGCAACGAACGCGTTATCTGTCTGTTCGACACCGAATTCGGCCCGCTGGCGCAGATTCTGGTCGGCGCGACCATCGTCGGCAGCGTCGAAACCGTCTGGGCGGGGATCGTCACGCCGCCGCGGGAAGGCATTATTCAGCGCTGGACCTATCCTCGCGCCGGAGAGGAAGGCGCCATCGAGCTGGCGAAAGGTCAGGAAATGGGGCGCTTTAAACTGGGATCCACGGTGATCAACCTGTTCTCGCCGGATCAGATTCAGTTCTCCGCCAACCTCAATTGCCTCAGCGTGACGCGCATGGGCGAACCGTTCGCCGAGTCTGTACAGGGTGAGCAGGCGGATGCAACGCCGCGGGAAAGCGCGGCGAGCGAGGTAGCCGAACAACCGAGACCGGCTGAGCTAAATGCGGCCGATGCCGATAAGACGGATGAGCCGGGCTAATACCCCGCTGCGCCGTCACTCACCACCCCCGTTATCATTGCCAGTTAAAGGTAGGCTAAGCGTGCGTCTGATTGCGATTTTTCTGCTGGGATGTTTGTTATCAACCGCCTCGTTGGCGGCGTCATTGCCCAGTGAAGGGCAGTTACGCCAACAATTACAGCTCGCAGAAGCGAATAAAGGCGCCGCCGACCAGGCTTCGATTGTCGAAGAGTTGCGGCTCGCCCTGAATGCGTTGCAGGAACGTAACGAATCGCGTGAGCGCGCGGAGCAGTATCAGCGCGTCATTGATGATTTTCCCAAGCTCATACAGGATCTGCGGCGTCAGATAACGGCGGAAGACGACAAGCCGTCGGCGATCCCGGAAAGCCTGTCGGTTAACGATCTTGAGCAGCAAACTTTACAGGCCAGCAGCCAACTTCTGGAGCAGGCCCGTCAACTCCAGCAAGAGCAGGATCGCCTGCGGGAAATCAGCGATTCCCTGGGGCAACTGCCGCAACAACAAACCGAAGCCAGCCGGTCGCTCAGCGATATAGAGCGCCGCATCCAGCTATTGGGTACGCCGTCGTCGCCGCTGACGCAGGCCCAGCTCTCCGCCTTGCAGGCGGAAGCCGCGTTGCGTAAAAGCCGGGTTGATGAGTTGGAACTGGCGCAGTTATCCGCCAGCAGCCGTCAGGAGTTATCCCGTTTACGCGTCGAGCTGTATAAAAAACGCCACGATAATCTGGATATTCATCTACAGAACCTGCGCGGCAGAATTAATAACCTGCGACAAAAAGAGGCCGAACAGGCGCTTGAAAAAACCGAACTGCTGGTTGAACAAAGCGGCGACTTGCCTTCCGTCATCAGCGAACAATTGAAAATCAACCGCGAACTGTCCGTTGCCCTGAACCAACAGGCGCAGCGCATGGACCTTATCGCGTCTCAGCAACGTCAGGCCACGACGCAAACCCTTCAGGTTCGTCAGGCGCTGAGCACCATTCGCGAGCAGTCCCAGTGGCTCGGCGTGTCGCCGGTATTGGGAGAAACGTTGCGCGCCCAGATCGCCCGACTGCCGGAAATGCCCAAGCCACAGATGCTGGACAGCGACATGGCGCAACTGCGCGTACAACGTCTGCATTTTGAGGATTTGATTAATAAGCCCCACGAGATGGATAAGACCAAACAGGATGACGGCTCGCCGCTGACCAGCTCGCAACAGCGTATCCTGACCGATCAGTTGCGCACCCAGCGCAATCTGCTGACCTCGTTGATTTCCGGCTGCGATACGCAAATTCTGGAACTGACCAAACTCAAGGTGGCCAACAGTCAGTTGGTCGACGCCCTGAACGAAACCCGGGAGGCGGCGCACCGTTACCTTTTCTGGGTCGCCGATGTCGATCCCATCACCTTTTCCTACCCGCTGAAGCTGGTGCAAGACCTCACTCGCCTGCTGTCGCTGGATACCCTGACCCAGCTCGGCAGCGCCATGGTGATGATGGTCACCAGCCGTGAAACCGTGATCCCCCTGTTGGGCGCGCTGCTGCTGGTCGGATTCAGCATCAGTTCCCGCCGTCATTACCATGCGTTCCTGGAACGGGCCAGCAGCCGGGTGGGTAAGGTCACGCTCGACCAATTTTCCCTGACGCTGCGTACCGTCTTTTGGTCAATTCTGGCAGCATTGCCGCTGCCGGTGCTCTGGGCCGCCTGGGGTTATGGGTTGCAAAACGCCTGGCCCTATCCGATAGCCGTGGCGATCGGCGACAGCGTTACCGCCACCGTGCCGTTAATGTGGGTGGTGATGATCAGCGCGTCATTCTCGCATCCGCAGGGCTTGTTTATCGCCCACTTCCGCTGGTCGCCCGATCGGGTTGCCCGGGCCATGCGCTATTACCGTTTGTCGATCGCGTTTATCGTGCCGTTAATCATGGCGTTGATTACCTTTGATAAACTTAACGATCGCGAATTTTCCAGCACGCTGGGGCGCTTGTGCTTTATCCTGCTTTGCATGGCGCTGAGTCTGGTCACCACCGGCCTGAAACGGGCGGGTATTCCCCTTTATCTGGATAAAGAAGGTTCGGGGGAAAATCAGGTTAATCGGGCGATGTGGAACCTGCTGATCTGCGTGCCGCTGGTCGCCGCGCTGGCGTCCTGCATCGGCTATCTGACCACCGCCCAGGCGTTGCTGGTGCGGCTGGAAACCTCGGTTTCGATCTGGTTCTTCCTGCTAATCGTTTATTACATTATTCGTCGCTGGATGCTGATCCAGCGCAGGCGTATCGCTTTCGATCGCGCCAAGCATCGGCGTTCGGAAATTCTGGCGCAGCGCGCCCGCGGCGAAGACGACTCGCCGTCCGCCTCCTCGCATGAGAGCGGCTCGGAAGCGGTTGAAGAGCCGGTGGTGGATCTGGACGCCATCAGCGCCAAATCATTGCAGTTGGTGCGTTCCATTCTGACGCTCATCGCCCTGGTTTCAGTGATCGTGCTGTGGTCTGAGATTCATTCCGCGTTTGCTTTTATGGAAAATATCAGCCTGTGGGACGTGACCAGTACGGTACAGGGCGTTGAAAGCATTCAGTCCATTACCCTGGGCTCCGTTCTGATTGCGGTGCTTATCTTCGTCATTACCGCGCAACTTGTGCGCAACCTGCCCGCGCTGCTTGAACTGGTGCTGTTGCAGCATCTGGATCTCTCCCCCGGCAGCGGCTATGCCATCACCACCATCAGTAAATATATCCTGATGCTGATTGGCTGCATGATGGGCTTCTCGCTCATCGGAATTGAGTGGTCCAAACTGCAATGGCTGGTCGCCGCGCTGGGTGTCGGCTTGGGCTTCGGCTTACAGGAAATTTTCGCCAACTTTATTTCCGGGCTGATTATCCTGTTCGAAAAACCAATACGTATCGGCGATACCGTGACTATTCGCGATCTTACCGGCAGCATCATGCGCATTAATACCCGTGCGACCACCATATCGGACTGGGACCGCAAAGAGATCATCGTGCCGAACAAAGCCTTTATCACCGAGCAGTTTATCAACTGGTCCTTGTCCGACTCGGTGACGCGCGTAGTGTTGACCATACCGGCGCCCGCGGACGCCGACAGTAAAGAAGTCACGGATTTGCTCATGGATGCGGTCAGCCGCTGTTCGCTGATTCTGGATAATCCTGCGCCGGAAGCGTTTCTGGTCGATTTACAGCAAGGTATCCAGCTGTTCGAACTGCGTATTTTCGCGGCCGAAATGGGGCATCGCATGCCATTGCGTCACGAACTTCACCAACTGATTCTGGAAAATTATCGCAAACACAATCTGGTCATGCCGTTCCCGCCATTCCAGGTGCGGATGGATAATTTATCGCGTAAAGGAAGGACGTTGTCTTCAGGCGACAGCCGAACCACCGGCGGCCTTTAAGTAAGCGCAGATGTAAAAAAAGAACGGTCGGGTGCGAGAGCGTCGCACCCGACCTGCATGCCGTGACGCCAGCCCGTCAGGAGCGGTCGACGGAGAAAGCGATGACGTCGCTCAGCTTCTCAGCCCCCAATGCCAGCATAATCAGGCGATCGACGCCCAGCGCCACCCCCGAACATTCAGGCAGACCGTGCTTTAATGCGGCCAGCAAATTTTCATCAATCGGTTGCTGCGTCAGACCCAGAGAAGCGCGTTTGCGGTTGTCCTGCTCAAAACGCTGACGCTGCTCATCACTGTCGGTTAATTCACGGAAACCATTCGCCAGTTCGATGCCTTTAAAATAGACCTCAAAACGTTCGGCGACCCGGTTATCCTCGGTACTGATTTCGGCCAGCGAAGCCTGCGTCGCCGGAAAATGATAAACAAACGTCGGCTTTTCGCCGCCGATATTCGGCTCAACGCCAAAGGTGAACAGCATCTGCACCAGGGCGTCTCTGTCTTCTTCACGACAGGCGATATCGCCCAATCCCAGTTTTTCCGCCGCTTCACGCAGTTGAGCTTTGTCGGCGCAAAGCGGGTCGAGATCCAGATGGCGCAAGAAAGCCTGCTGATACGAGAGCAGCTCCGCGCTTTCACTCTCCAGCACCTGCTGCAACAAGTCATCGACTTCATTCATCAGGCGATACATATCATAGTGCGGGCGATACCACTCCAGCATGGTGAATTCCGGGTTATGGTAGCGGCCGGATTCTTCATTGCGGAAACTGCGGCACAGTTGAAAGATCGGGCCGCTGCCATCGGCAAGCAAACGTTTCATGTGATATTCCGGGCTGGTCATCAAATACAGCGTCATGCCATCCGCGGCGCCCGGCCCGACGAAGCGGGTCTGAAACGGACACATGTAGACATCCGTTACCGTAGCCCGGCTCATCGCCGGCGTTTCAACCTCCAGTATCCCACGATCGGTGAAAAAACGCCGGATAGCGGAAACTATCGACGCGCGCTTTAACAAAGTAGCGACAGAGGCGCTGGGTTGCCAACTTGTCGTTTCGCTCATGGTTATTACTCCAAAGTCAAACAGGTGGAGCAGTCTACCCGCATCAACGCGGACAAACAAAAATTTCCAGAGGAAAAAATCGCCGGGAGCGATTTTAAACGCCGCTTGCGGCGGCCCGAAGGGTGGCGGGCAAGGATAGCCCGCCATAAAAAATCGCCGGGAGCGATTTTAAACGACGCTTGCGGCGACCCGCAGGGCTGAGGGATCCCCAGAAATTGAAATATGTAACGCCGGAGAATATTTCGTGCGCGATAAAGCCGCCATTTTTCTGCTACGTCGTAGCACGCGCCCGACGCAGGGTGGTTCAAACGCCACCACCCTCCGAACCCGGGCTTGTGGCTGAAATCACGCCGGTAACGCGGTTCCTTCGGCGGCCGTCCCCTTTCTCGAACCACCAGTGACGCGTTCCCGACGCGGCACTGGCTTGAGCCGCATCCTTGCGGCTCATTCGCGGGGTCGTCCACCTCAGCGTAATTTCTTACGCCATGGGGTGAACAGCTTAAACACTGATTTTGTATTTAATATCAGCATGTTAAATATAAAATACAAAAAAAGTATTTTTGTGAGGATTCCTCAGCCCGCCATACATTTATATTCAGTGAAAGATTTTTTTATATCTTGGGTAAAAGAGTTATTAAAGAAATAAAAGCATTATTTCCTGGCAAATAAGCCTTTCGATCACGTTTTTATAAGTAATTCCAGTACACCCTGAAAAAAACACAAAATGCTGGATCACATCAAATTTCATTTGAATCTAATTCGCTATAATCATTTCCACACAAAAAATAGAGGTTTATCTATTCTTAATATGTCCTTAAGACATTTTTTATGTGGCTTAATGCGCTAATAATTAAGCAGATATATAAAGACTGAGATGAATAGAAGTTATTTTCTTATTTTAACTTAATTAACTTAAGTAACTGGAGGAATGCAGTGCAAACCTTTAATGCCGATGTGGCCATTATCGGGGCCGGGGGCGCTGGCTTACGCGCGGCAATTGCCGCCGCCGAAGCAAATCCCCAACTGAAAATTGCGCTGATCTCAAAAGTCTACCCAATGCGTAGCCATACCGTGGCGGCAGAAGGCGGATCAGCAGCGGTCACTCAGGACCACGATAGCTTTGATTATCATTTCAACGACACCGTATCCGGTGGCGACTGGCTGTGTGAACAAGATGTTGTCGATACCTTCGTCCATCACTGTCCTGAAGAAATGATTCAGTTGGAACAATGGGGCTGCCCATGGAGCCGTAAACCTGATGGTTCTGTCAACGTTCGCCGATTCGGCGGGATGAAAATAGAACGAACCTGGTTTGCCGCGGATAAAACCGGCTTCCATATGCTGCACACCTTGTTCCAAACCTCCCTCAAATACCCACAAATCCAACGTTTTGATGAGCATTTTGTCCTGGATGTTCTGGTTGATGACGGCCATGCCCGCGGCGTCGTCGCCATCAATATGATGGAAGGCTCATTGGTTCAAATCCGGGCGAATTCAGTCATTATGGCTACGGGCGGCGCCGGCCGCGTGTATCGGTATAACACCAACGGCGGCATCGTGACCGGCGACGGCATGGGCATAGCGTTCCGCCACGGCGTGCCGCTGCGCGATATGGAATTCGTACAGTATCACCCGACCGGCCTGCCGGGTTCCGGTATTTTGATGACCGAAGGCTGCCGCGGCGAAGGCGGCATCATGGTCAACAAAGACGGCTACCGTTACCTCCAGGATTACGGCATGGGGCCGGAAACGCCGTTGGGCGAACCGAAAAACAAATACATGGAGCTGGGGCCTCGCGACAAGGTTTCTCAGGCTTTCTGGCATGAATGGCGCGCCGGCCGCACCATCTCCACCCCGCTGGGCGACGTGGTTTACCTTGACCTGCGCCATCTCGGCGAGAAAAAGCTTAAAGAACGCCTGCCGTTCATCTGTGAACTGGCAAAAGCCTACGTCGACGTCGATCCGGTTAAAGAGCCGATCCCTATTCGTCCTACCGCGCACTACACCATGGGCGGCATCGAAACCAATCAAACCTGCGAAACCCGAATCAAAGGTCTGTTTGCCGTCGGCGAATGCTCATCCGTCGGTCTGCATGGCGCGAACCGTCTGGGATCCAACTCGCTGGCCGAGCTGGTGGTATTCGGCCGCATCGCGGGCGAACAGGCGGTTCAGCGTTCTCAGGAAGCGGCGCCGGCTAACGGCGGCGCGCTGGATGCGCAAACCCGTGATATCGAACAGAGTCTGCATGACCTGATGAAACAGGAAGGCAACGAAAACTGGTCGAAAATCCGCGACGAGATGGGCATCACGATGGAAGAAGGCTGCGGTATTTATCGCACCACGGATCTGATGCAGAAAACCGTTGATAAATTATCCGAGCTGAAAGAACGCTTCAAACGGGTGAAGATTACCGACCACTCCAGCGTATTCAACACCGACCTGCTCTACACCATTGAGCTGGGTCACAGCCTGGATGTGGCGGAATGTATGGCGCACTCGGCCATCAATCGTAAAGAGTCCCGCGGCGCCCACCAGCGTCTGGATGAAGGCTGCACCGAGCGTGATGATGTAAACTACCTGAAGCATACGCTGGCTTTTTATAGCCCTGAAGGCGCGCCACGCCTGGATTACAGCGAAGTGAAAATCACTAAACTGCCCCCGGCCAAACGTGTTTATGGCGCGGAAGGGGATGCTCAGGATAAAAGCAAGAAGGAGCAGGCGAATGGCTGATGAGATGCAAATCCTGAAAATGGAAGTCATGCGCTATAACCCTGAACAGGACAGCGCGCCGCATTTTGAGACGTATGAAGTTCCTTACAACAAACAAACGTCTTTACTGGATGCGTTAGGTTATATCAAAGATAACCTGGCTGCCGATCTCTCCTACCGCTGGTCCTGCCGTATGGCAATCTGCGGATCATGCGGCATGATGGTGAACAATGTTCCCAAGCTGGCCTGCAAAACGTTCCTGCGTGATTACACAAAAGGCATGAAGGTTGAAGCGTTGGGCAACTTCCCGATCGAACGTGATTTGGTGGTCGATATGACCCACTTCATTGAAAGTCTGGAAGCCATCAAGCCCTACATCATCGGCAACGATCGTAAACCTGCGGACGGCACGAACAAGCAAACGCCGGCTCAGATGGCGAAATACCACCAGTTCTCCGGTTGTATCAACTGCGGTCTTTGCTATGCCGCTTGCCCGCAGTTTGGCCTGAACCCTGAGTTCATCGGTCCCGCCGCCATCACCCTGGCGCACCGTTACAATCTGGATAACCGCGATCACGGTAAGAAAGAGCGTATGCCGCAGATCAACGGCGATAACGGGGTCTGGAGCTGTACGTTCGTGGGTTACTGCTCAGAGGTTTGTCCGAAGCACGTCGACCCTGCCGCCGCTATTCAGCAAGGCAAGGTTGAAAGTGCGAAAGACTTCATGATCGCTATGCTGAAACCACAATAAGGGAGGGACAACAATGACATCCAAACGTAAAGCGTATGTCCGCGACATGTCGCCATCCTGGTGGAAAAAGCTGGGTTTCTACCGCTTTTATATGCTGCGCGAAGGCACGGCGGTACCCGCCGTATGGTTCAGCATCGTCCTGATGTGCGGCGTCTTCTCGCTGAAGAATGGTCCGGAAAGCTGGGCGCATTTTGTTGGTTTCCTGCAAAACCCGCTGGTGCTGCTCATCAACATCATCGCCTTGCTGGCCGCGGTGCTGCAAACCAAAACCTGGTTTGACCTAGCGCCTAAAGCCGCCAACATCGTGGTAAAAGACGAGAAAATAGGGCCGGAGCCGATTGTTAAAGGGCTGTGGGCGGTCACCATTATAGTAACGCTGGCCGTTTTGGCTATCGCCTTACTATTCTGATCAGGAGGAAAACGTGATTAATCAAATGCCAAAACGTTCCGATGAACCGCCTTTCTGGGGATTATTCGGCGCAGGTGGTATGTGGAGCGCAATTTTCTCTCCGGTAATCATTCTGCTGGTCGGTATTCTGCTGCCCCTCGGTCTGTTTCCGGATGCGCTGAGCTATGAACGCATCATCGCGTTCAGTCAGAGTTTTATCGGCCGCGTATTCCTGCTGCTGATGATTACTCTGCCCATCTGGTGTGGTTTACACCGTATTCACCACTCCATGCACGATCTGAAAATTCACATCCCTGCCGGGAAATGGGTTTTCTATGGTCTGGCGGCTATTCTGAGCGTCGTCACCATTATTGGCGTCGTCACTTTGTAAGTCGATTGCCCGTCATTAACGGCCTGCCGATGCAGGCCGTTTTTTTAACGTGAATAGGTAAGCGGCGCGAAGCGCGCAAAAAACAATTAATACGGCGAGTGAGAAACACAGCGGTATGAGTAATACGCAGCTAATTATGTCAGCTATGAATAATAACGGTCTGCAAAAAGCGATAACAAGCAGCGAATGGCGATGACGAAACAGGATTTAGCCCAGGCACCGCCGGCAGCAAAGAATACGCTGATCATCACCCCATAATTTTATCGCGAAACATAAAGAATACCGCGCCTAATAAGCATAACCCCGCCCAGATATAATCCGTTCGGAAAGGCTCTTTTAAAATAATCATTGAAAAAGGAATGAATACAGTAAGGCTGATAACTTCCTGCAATATTTTAAGCTGTCCCGCCGACGCAACCTGATAACCGATCCGGTTAGCGGGAACCTGTAATAAATACTCAAATAAAGCAATTCCCCAACTGACCAGCGCGGCAATCAGCCAGGTGCGACCGCTGAAATAGCGTAAATGACCATACCAGGCAAACGTCATAAACACGTTACTGAGTGTCAGCATACTTACAGTGATGACTAACGGCGACATCGTTTTTCTCCCTTCGATTCATCGCCGCATTATGTCGTCGTTCAGAGGAAAACGCTATTGCAGCATTTCCCTCAATATGAAAACATTTATTACTTACTGCGCGCTACGCTGTATCGCTTCGCCACCGGCCTCAACATCCTGTCCGACACCGCGCGTCGTGTTGCAACCAACGACGGCAGACAAAATCAATACAGAGAAAATGGCAACAAGGCTTTTCTTTAACATGAGTAATTCCTTCTTAATGAGAATAATTATTTTAGTGGTAGGAAAATGTCTCTTTAAGCGTAGTCAATATGGGCCGTTCCGTGGAACTTTTCGGATTAATGGCGATATCAGGCGCGGCAAGGCGAAAAAAAACCGCCAGAGCGGCGGCGGCTTTTTCAAAAAACTTAATTACTTAACGCGAGAGACATATTCGCCGGAACGGGTGTCTACTTTAATCACTTCGCCAATCTGCACAAACAACGGCACTTTAACAACCGCGCCGGTGGTCAGGGTCGCAGGTTTACCGCCCGTACCGGCGGTATCGCCTTTCAGACCCGGATCGGTATCGACGATTTCCAGTTCCACAAAGTTCGGCGGCGTTACCGCGATAGGCTGACCGTTCCACAACGTTACGATGCACTCAGCCTGATCGAGCAGCCATTTGGCGTTATCGCCAACCGCTTTCTCGTCCGCCGCCAGCTGTTCGAACGTTTCGTTATTCATGAAATGCCAGAATTCGCCGTCGTTGTACAGGTAAGTCAGGTTCATATCCATGACATCGGCGCCTTCGGCGGAGTCGGTGGATTTGAAGGTTTTTTCAATCAGCTTGCCGGTCAGTAAACGACGCATTTTCACGCGAGCGAAAGCCTGGCCTTTACCCGGTTTGACGAACTCACTTGATTCGACAGCGTAAGGCTCACCTTCGAACATGATTTTAAGACCGGAACGGAAATCGTTGCTAAAATAAGTCGCCATAAAGGCCCTCTATAATTTAATACTGGTACTAAGCCAAAAAATGGCACACATTGTAACCCTAAATATACCTTCCAGAGAAGATTGGTTGCAGCAACTTGCGGACGTAATTACCGATCCTGATGAATTACTGCAACTTCTGGCGCTAAACCACCATGCTGAACTGCGGCAAGGAAATGATGCCCGCAGGCTTTTCCCACTGCGCGTCCCGCGGGCGTTTGCCGCACGGATGCAAAAGGGAAATCCGCGCGATCCGCTGCTATTGCAGGTTCTAACCGCACGCGAAGAATTCGTCGCCGCGCCGGGCTTCACGCATGACCCGTTGGATGAACAGCATAGCGTGGTGCCGGGATTGCTTCACAAATACCATAACCGAGCGCTGTTGCTGGTCAAAGGCGCCTGCGCGGTTAACTGCCGTTATTGTTTCCGCAGGCATTTTCCGTATCAGGAAAATCAGGGCAATAAAGCAAACTGGCGCCAGGCTTTGGACTATATCCGTCAACATCATGAGCTGGATGAAATCATTTTTTCCGGCGGCGATCCGTTGATGGCGAAAGACCAGGAGCTTGACTGGTTGATAACCGAGCTGGAAGCGATTCCCCACTTGAAGCGACTGCGTATCCACAGCCGTTTACCGGTGGTCATTCCGGCACGCATCACCGAAGCGTTATGCCAGCGCCTGGCGCAAACATCGCTTCAGGTATTGCTGGTCACGCATATTAACCATGCGCAGGAAATCGATCCTGATTTAACACAAAGTATGGTTCGTTTACGCCAGGCGGGCGTCACATTACTGAACCAAAGCGTACTGCTACGCGGCGTTAATGACAACGCGGATACGCTGGCGGACTTAAGTCGCGCCCTGTTTGACGCCGGTATTCTTCCCTATTATCTCCATGTCTTGGATAAAGTTCAGGGGGCGGCTCACTTTCTCATTGATGATGAGCAAGCGCGTACGCTGGTCAAAGCCCTGCTGACCAAGGTGTCTGGCTATCTGGTTCCCCGACTGGCGCGGGAAATTGGCGGGGAAGCCAGTAAAACGCCATTGGACCTGAACCTGAAACAGCATCTGTAAAGCGGAAACGAACAGCGCTGCCCGGGAATCGATCGCCGGGCAGTTCGTGCTGATTCAGGGCTGCGGGCATTTATAAACGCTGCCGACCATCTTGCTGTCCAGTGGAACAAAACTTGACCAGACTGTCTCACTCGGGCTGCTCACGCCATAAAGGGTATTTCCCCCCATTGCCGCCGCCTTATTGCGCAAATCATTCGCCGCGCCGCGCATTGAAGTGGCCTCATTATGATTGCCGGAGAACCAGTTACTCTGGGTGCCGCTAACCTGGCCGAGTAACTGACATTCGCTGGACGGTTGAGTCTCCGTAAACGTAACGGCTTGCCCTGCGGGACTGAGTTGATTGGTGGTACTGCATCCTGCCAACAACACGGCAGCAGAAAGACCGAGTAATACGCGGATCCGCATTTTCCCCTCCATGATATTAAAAAAATAAACTATGCCGGGATTCATCATCCTGCGATGCCATTCCCGTTGCTATTCATGCCACGACCACATTTAACATTCTATACCGTAAAAGCCAATGAAGATGATTCATCGCTCAATGAATTGATAGTAAATGAAAAAATATTGACGAGTCCTGGCACCAGCCGGTAAGCGGCTTTAGGTTTTGTCTGAAAAGGCGAAAAACCAGACAATACGCGTATTAATAACCGGATAAAAAGCGCAGCCTTATTTTCGCTCTTCCTTGTACATCTCCCCCTCGATCAATCTATCGAATTAACAGCGGGTACTCATTGTTCGTTTAACGCTTTGATAAAACGAGAAATAACAAGCCGAGGTCTTTCCCTTTAAGGAAATCGACAACATGTACACAAAAAAAATATTATTAGCGGCCAGCGGCATGTTTCTATGCGTTGCGACCAGCCAGGCCGCAGGACTCATTACAACGGACGATACCCTACGCAACGATCTCGCATGGCTTTCAGACCGCGGCGTGATTAACGTCAGCCTTTCCACCTGGCCGTTGAGTCAGGAAGAAATCGACGCGGTTCTTTCGCAGGCGAAACCCGTTACCGCGACGGAAAGGAACGTCATCAGCAGAGTTGAGCAACGCATCAACAATCTGAAATCCAATGTCCGTATTACCGGCTATGCCTCCAGCGATAAACCGGGATTACCGCAGGGCTTTGGCGGCACCCACGCCAGCGACCATGCGCTTTCTATCGGCGCCGGCGCCAGCGATGAGTTCTGGGATGTTAATCTTAAAGGGACGGTTGAAGGCAACCAGCGGATTGAAGATCAATCCCGCTGGAATATGGATGGCTCTTACGGCGCGATTAAAATTTTCAATCAATGGCTCTCATTCGGCAAAATCTCCCAATGGTGGGGGCCGGGCTATGACGGCAGTTTGATCCGTTCTGACGCCGCTCGGCCGGTAACCGGTTTTATGTTACAGCGCGCCGACCAGTCCCCGTTCGAAACGCCCTGGCTTTCGTGGATTGGCCGCTGGCAGTATCAGCTCTCCGCCGGCCAGCTCGAACAGTATTATACGGTGCCTGAAGCCAAACTTATCGGCGGACGCCTGACGCTGATGCCGACCAACTTTATTGAACTGGGCGCGTCGCGCATCATGATGTGGGGCGGCGAAGGTCGACCTCAGTCATGGGGATCGTTCTGGGATGGCGTGGCGGGGAAAGACAATACCGGGACGCAAAATGAGCCAGGCAACCAATTAGCCAGCTTTGATTTCAAACTGAAGTTACAACCGTTAACGGGTCTGCCCGTCAGCCTGTACGGTCAGTTGGTCGGTGAAGACGAGGCCGGCATGCTGCCCTCGCAAAACACCTATCTGCTCGGTCTGGAAGGTCATCCGGAATGGGGTACATCCACCATCAACTGGTACATTGAAGGCGCCACCACCCGCGCCGACGACTCCCGCTTAAATTATGTCTATGCTCACCATATCTATAAAGGGGGCTACTACCAGCAAGGCTATCCGCTGGGGCATGCTATGGGCGGCGACGGCCGCATGCTGTCCGGGAAAGTGGAACTGGCGCTGGATGACGGACAACGCTGGAGCACCCGGATAACCTATGCCAGGGTGAATCCGAACGATCAAAATATCAATCAGGCCTTCCCGCGTTCCGATACGCTGAAAGGCATAGAACTTGGCTGGGGCTATGACTTCCAGTCAAAAGTGAAATTTGATACCCGCGTGTGGTACACCGATAGCGATAACAGCACCAGCGACGATGTCGGTGCCGGTGTAGGCGTCGAAATCCCAATCAATCTCTAAGCGGCGGCAGTAAAAAAGGCGGGAATCCCGCCTTTTTTCATTACGGCTGACTTAAGCGCGCCACTGTTTGAAGCGGTTAATCAGACCGTTGGTCGAGCTATCGTGGCCGCTGACCTCTTTCGCGTCTTGCAGCTCCGGCAAAATGCGATTCGCCAGTTGTTTACCCAATTCCACTCCCCACTGGTCAAAAGTGAAGATGTTCAGGATCGCGCCCTGGGTGAAGATTTTGTGTTCGTATAGCGCGATCAGGGCGCCCAGGCTGTATGGCGTAATTTCACGCAGCAGAATGGAGTTGGTCGGGCGGTTGCCTTCAAAGACTTTGAACGGCGCGACGTGTTCGACCTCTTGCGGCTTTTTACCCGCCGCGGCGAACTCGGCTTCCACCACGTCACGGCTCTTACCAAACGCCAGCGCTTCAGTCTGGGCAAAGAAGTTGGACAGCAGCTTGCTATGGTGATCGCTTAATGGGTTGTGGCTGATCGCCGGCGCGATGAAATCGCAAGGAACCAGCTTGGTACCCTGGTGAATCAATTGATAAAACGCATGCTGACCGTTGGTTCCCGGTTCACCCCAGATAATCGGACCGGTTTGATAATCGACGGGGTTGCCGTTGCGATCGACGTATTTACCGTTGGACTCCATATTCCCCTGCTGGAAATAGGCGGCGAAACGATGCATGTATTGGTCATACGGCAGAATGGCTTCCGTTTCCGCGCCGAAGAAATTGTTGTACCAGATACCGATCAACGCCAACAGCACCGGCAGGTTTTGCTCCGCCGGCGTAGAGGCGAAGTGTTTATCCATGGCATGAGCGCCGCTGAGCAACTGCTCAAAATTCTCAAAACCCAGCGAAAGGATGATGGACAGGCCAATCGCCGACCACAGGGAATAACGTCCGCCGACCCAGTCCCAGAACTCAAACATATTGTCGGTATCAATGCCAAAATCGCCGACGGCTTTGGCATTGGTAGACAGCGCGGCAAAGTGTTTTGCCACATGTTTTTCGTCTTGCGCGGTTTTCAGGAACCAGTCGCGCGCGCTGTGCGCGTTGGTCATGGTTTCCTGCGTGGTGAAGGTTTTGGAGGCAACCAGGAACAGCGTCGTTTCAGGATTAAGCGGCTTCAGCGTTTCGGCGATATGCGTACCGTCAACGTTGGAGACAAAGTGCATATTCAGATGATTTTTATACGGTTTCAACGCTTCAGTGACCATATACGGCCCCAGGTCGGAACCACCGATGCCGATATTCACCACATCGGTAATCGCCTTGCCGGTATAGCCTTTCCACTCGCCTCCGATGACGCGCTCGCTGAATTTCTTCATTTTTTCCAGAACGGCATTCACCTCCGGCATGACATCCTTGCCATCGACCAGGATCGGCGTGTTGCTGCGGTTACGCAGCGCGACGTGCAACACCGCACGGTCTTCGGTACGGTTGATTTTCTCGCCGGAAAACATGGAGTTGATGGCGCCGGCCAGATCGGTTTCCCGCGCGAGGGCCTGCAATTTGTCCAGGGTTTCCGCCGTAATGCGGTTTTTGGAGTAATCCACCAGCATCTGATCGCCGAAGGTGGCGGAAAAACGCTCAAAACGCTGGCTGTCCTGCGCAAATAAATCTTTGATCCGCACATCTTTCATGACATCAAAATGTTGTTGCAATGCTTGCCACGCGGCGGTTTGGCTTGGGTTAATATTTTTCATAACAATGATCTTCTCTCCGAGAATGAAATCAAAAATCGCTCATTCGATTGTATCCCGTAAATCGCCAATTGAGATCCCTTTTCTTGATAAATGCACCTGCGCGGCGTTTGTTTATTGACAGCGGCGGGAGAACCCGCTATTTGTAACGACGTACTTGCGCTTTCAGTGCGCAAGCCAGAAGAGGAGCGTCGCCCAGGTACGATATCGGAGGATCCGCCGTCCGTTAATGATATCCGAGGGGGAGCGATGCCGAGATGAGATGAGACGCGGTATTCACTTCATCGACCGCAGGGGCTGAATCCCCTGGGTTGTCACCCGGTTCGCCCTGAAGGGCGTTCAGCAAGGTGGAGCGCTTCTGGGTGTATCGTAGTTTTGCTTTCTACGCCTGCTCCCTGCTTACCGCTCTTCCCTTGTGCCAAGGCTGATAAATAATTGCTGTTGTGAAAAATTGAGACCAATAGCCCCTGCACGAGGTTTTTTAAATGTCCGAACAAACGAACCCCATTGTCGCCAAATTTGGCGGCACCAGCGTAGCGGATTTCGATGCGATGAACCACAGCGCCGATGTCGTGCTGTCCAACCCCAATGTGCGGGTTGTGGTGCTCTCCGCCTCTGCCGGCGTGACCAATTTACTGGTTGCCCTGGCGGAAGGTCAGAGTCAGGAACAACGTCTCCACCTGCTGGACCAGATTCGCAGAATCCAATACGCCATCATCGATCGCCTGGCGGAGCCCGCGGTGATCCGCGATGAAATCGACCGGATGCTGGAAAACGTTACGACGCTGTCCGAAGCCGCGGCGCTGGCGACCTCTAACGCATTGACGGATGAATTGGTCAGTCACGGCGAACTGATGTCGACCCTGCTGTTTGTTGAAGTCCTGCGCCAGCGCGATGTGGTCGCCGAATGGTTCGACGTACGTAAAATCATGCGCACCAACGACCATTTCGGCCGCGCGGAACCCGATTGCGAAGCATTGGGCGAACTGACGCGCAGCCAGTTACAGCCCCGCCTGGATAAAAGTTTAATCATTACGCAGGGCTTTATCGGCAGTGAAGCCAAAGGCCGCACCACCACCCTGGGCCGCGGCGGCAGCGATTACACCGCCGCCCTATTGGGCGAAGCCTTGAATGCCGGCCGCATTGATATCTGGACCGATGTTCCCGGCATCTATACCACCGACCCGCGCGTGGTGCCGGCGGCCAAACGCATCGACCAGATTATGTTTGAAGAAGCCGCCGAGATGGCGACCTTCGGCGCGAAAGTGCTGCACCCGGCGACATTGTTGCCGGCCGTGCGCAGCGATATCCCGGTATTCGTCGGCTCCAGCAAAGATCCCGCCGCGGGCGGAACGCTGGTATGCAACAAAACGGAAAATCCGCCGTTATTCCGCGCGCTGGCGCTGCGCCGTAAACAGACGCTGCTCACGCTGCACAGCCTCAATATGCTGCATGCGCGCGGCTTCCTGGCCGAAGTGTTCAGCATTCTGGCTCGTCATAACATCTCGGTGGATTTGATCACCACTTCCGAAGTGAATGTGGCGCTGACGCTGGATACCACCGGCTCTACCTCAACCGGCGACGGCCTGCTGTCCAGCGCGTTGTTGACCGAGCTCTCCTCGCTGTGCCGGGTGGAAGTCGAAGAGAATCTGTCGCTGGTGGCGTTAATCGGCAACAAACTTTCTCAGGCCTGCGGCGTCGGTAAAGAGGTGTTCGGCGTTCTGGATCCGTTTAATATCCGCTTGATTTGCTACGGCGCCAGCAGCAACAACCTGTGCTTCCTGGTTCCCGGCGATGATGCGGAGCGCGTCGTGCAAACGCTGCACCGCAGCTTGTTTGAATAACGCCCCGCTAGTCCGATATCAGGCCGATGCGCCTGATATCGGCCGCGACCTCTCTCTATACGCTACGAGCAATCGCCTTCTCCTTGTCGCCGAACCGTTGGCGCCATAAGCGCGGCGTCATCCCCGTATCCTTGGTGAACACCACCGAAAAATAGTTACTGTCCTCGAAGCCGCAGCGCACCGCTATCTCGCTGATTAACATGTCATGGTGGCTGAGCAAATATTTAGCCTGACAGAGACGCAACTGCCGCAGATACTGACCGACGGTCATACCGGTTTGCTGACGGAATAGCTGGCGCAACGGGCGCTCCGCCGCCTGATGCTGATGGCAGAACGCTTGAAAATTGAATGAACTATTGAGACTGTTGCCCAATGCCGCGATCAACAGATCGAGCTTTTCCCCGCCTTCCGGACGCTCGGCATTGATCGGTTGATAGCGATGACGACACAGCGTAATGGCGAGATTCAGAAACAGACTTTCCAAAAAGCAGCGGGATAATTTGTCATGTTTCGCGCTTTCATGCTCTATCTGGCCGATTATCTGACGCGCCTGCGCCATACCGTGACTACTCAGCCGCCAGCGCGGATCGCTGCCCGCCGGCCGTTTACGTTGCAGCAACTCCTGCCAGTCAACGTTCAACTGCAATCGCTCAGGGCAGTAAATGATGTTGTGCAACGTCAGGTTGTTGACCGATTCGTAACGGTGACGATCTTCCGCGCGGATGTAGAACAGATCGCCGCAGGTTATCCGATAAGGCCGGTCATTCAACACGTGCAGACCATTGCCGCGCCATACCAGCACCAATTCGCAAAACTCATGCGTATGCTCCGCAAAGACGTTTTGCGGATAGCGATCCGCCACCGCCACCGGTTGGGAAGCGGACGCGAAGAAATCATCTTTTTTCAGGATCATCAGTTCAGCGGACACGGCGATGACTCACAACAGGCTGTCGAACAGCATTAATCAGACAGTATTCGCTTTTTTGCCGGAAAAAACGGTGATTCCTTTCTCATTATCAGTGTCGGCGGCCGGCCGTCATGCTCAGGCGCATCGCCTGCGGCGAGTGGGAAAACTCACGCTTGAATAAAGTGGAGAAGTGATTACTGTCGCCGAAACCGCACTGGTACGCAATGTCGGTGACGTTCGTATCGCTGTGACGCAACAGATGGCGAGCTTTCATCAGCCTCAGTCGATTGAGGTAACGCTGCGGCGTCAGGCCGGTTTGCTGCTTCAACTGTCGATGCAGCGTCCGCAATGAGAGACTGAACTGACCGGCGAGCTGTTCCCAGCATACCGTCTCGCTAAAGTGATCGTCCAACCAGGCGATAAGGTGATTCAGTCGCCCATTGTCGTCATGCGCGGCGTCGCCAAAACTGCTTTTACTCAGCAGAACCAGCAATTGCATAAACAGAATTTCGCGTTCGGCGATGGCATGCGTGCCGGCATCGTTCCCCAGCGCCTCCAGCCGATCGATAAACCGTTTAATCTGCTGCAATGTGCTTTGGTTAACCCGCCAGTGCGACGGATAGATGCCATCCTGCTCCTGCGGCAGCAATTTATCCAGTCCGGCCAGGAAATTGAAGGCGTCCGGCGCCCGATACAACACATTGGTCAGGCACAGATTTTCCGTATGCTCAAACAGGTGCCGATCATAATCGCGCACAAAGCAGATTGAACCGCCGCTCAGCGTATAGGGCTGACCATTAAAGACATGCGTTCCCGTGCCGTGTTCGACAATCACGATTTCGTAAAAGTCATGATGATGCTCCGGAAATTCAGGCTGCGGCAAACGCGGCTCAATCGCCACCGATGCGTTGCCTGACGGGAAAAAGTCGACGCTGCGTAAAACGGTCATTATCACCCCCAAAACCACCGTAACGTATGAAGAGATAGTAGATAACGATTCTCATCTATACCTTAAATTTTCGACGTCAAAACACGCAAATTCGGTTCGATTTTCAAGAACGGCCAGGAATTATTCGGAAATGCGGTCGCCGTCACAGGCGGAGATACGCGGCGTGAAGCCCTATTTTGTGAGCTATCGCCGGTTCACCTTTGTCCCTTTGCCAACCGCTCGCGGGAAATGTCAGTAGCATGAAGGCAGGCGCGGAAGGATATTTTTAGACTGATGGGCAATGATTCATCTCAGGAAACCCATTATGACTTTCCGCCCCAACGTGACCTTACGCCATAGCGTTGCCGTTGACCTTGGCGCCTCCAGCGGCCGCGTCATGCTCGCCAGTTACGACGGCGACAGTAAAGATCTGGCATTGCGCGAAATCCATCGCTTCGCGAACAGTCTGACGTCAAGCGACGGCCATGTCGCCTGGCAGATAGATGCGCTGGAAAGTGAAATTCGCCGCGGATTACAGAAAGCCTGCGACATCTGCCCCGCCATTGACAGCATCGGCATCGACACCTGGGGCGTCGACTATGTGCTGATCGATCGGGCCGGCAGGCGTATCGGCCAGCCCGTCGCCTACCGGGACAGCCGGACCGATGGCGTAATGGCCCGCGCGCAGCAGGAGATCGGCCGCGCTGAAATTTATCGCCGCAGCGGGATTCAGTTTCTGCCGTTCAATACGCTTTATCAGTTTCGCGCCTTAACCGAGCAACAGCCGGCACTGCGGGAAAAGGTCGCTCATGCGCTGCTCATCCCGGATTATTTCGCCTTCCGCCTGACGGGCGCGCTGAATTGGGAATACACCAACGCCACCACCACCCAGATGGTGAATATCAACACCGATAGTTGGGACGAACGCCTGCTCGACTGGGCGGGCGTCCCGCAGGAATGGTTCGGCGTTCCCACCCCGCCCGGCACAATCATCGGCCACTGGGTAAACCGCGCGGGCGATAAGATCCCGGTGATTTCCGTCGCCTCGCACGACACGGCCAGCGCGGTTGTCGCCGCGCCGTTGACCGACCACGCCGCCGCCTACCTCTCTTCCGGCACCTGGTCGCTGATGGGCTTTGAAAGCCCGACGCCGTACACCAGCGATAGGGCGCTGGCCGCCAACATCACGAATGAAGGCGGCGCGGAGCACCGCTATCGGGTGCTGAAAAACATTATGGGTCTGTGGCTGCTGCAACGGATCGGCAAAGAGCTGGCGGTATCCGATCCGGCGACGTTGATCCTGCGCGCGCAGCGGATCCCCGCCGGCCGTTCACTGATCAATCCCAATGACGATCGTTTTATCAATCCGGACAACATGTGTCGGGAGATCCAGACGGCATGCCGCGAAAGCCGCCAGCCAATCCCGGAAAGCGACGGCGAACTGGCGCGCTGCATTTTCGATAGTCTGGCGCTGTCGTATGCCGACGTGCTGGAAGAACTGGCCGGGCTGCGCGGCAAGCCATTCAGCGCCCTGCATATCGTCGGCGGCGGCAGCCAGAACCATTTTCTCAACCAGCTGTGCGCCGATGCCTGCGGCATTCCGGTGATTACCGGGCCGATTGAGGCCTCCACGCTGGGAAATATCGGCTGTCAGCTAATGGCGCTGGGGGACGTCGCCGATGTCGACGCATTCCGCGCCCTGATAACGAGAAATAGCGAACTCCACCACTTTTCCCCTCATTCAGATAGCGAAATTGCCCGCGTCGTCGCGCAATTTCAGCAAAACCGTCAAACACGTAAGGAGCGTTGTGCATGATCACTCATATCAATCAGGCCTGGGAACTGGCGAAGGTCCGTTTTGCCGCCGTCGGCGTCGACGCTGAGGAAGCGATGCGCCAGCTCGATCGTCTGCCCGTATCGATGCACTGCTGGCAGGGCGATGACGTCGCCGGATTCGAAAACCCGGAAGGCGACCTGAGCGGCGGTATCCAGGCCACCGGCAACTACCCCGGCAAAGCGCGCAACGCGACCGAACTGCGGGCCGACCTCGACCGGGCGCTAAGCCTGATCCCCGGACCGAAGCGTCTGAACCTGCATGCGATCTATCTGGAGGCCGACAAGCCGGTCGCACGCAATGAAATCAAACCCGAACACTTTAAAAACTGGGTGGAATGGGCCAGGGGCAACAACATGGGACTGGATTTTAACCCGACCTGTTTTTCCCACCCGCTGAGCGCGGACGGCTTTACGCTTGCGCACGGCAACGATGAAATCCGCCGATTCTGGATTGAACACTGCCAGGCCAGTCGCAAAGTTTCCGCCTATTTCGGCGAACAGCTCGGCACGCCGTCGGTGATGAACATCTGGATCCCGGACGGCATGAAAGATATTACCGTGGATCGCCTTGCTCCGCGTCAGCGCCTGCTGGCCGCGCTGGATGAGATTATCGCCGAGAAACTCAACCCGGCGCATCACATCGATGCGGTCGAGAGCAAGCTGTTCGGCATCGGCGCGGAAAGCTACACCGTCGGCTCCAATGAGTTTTACTTTGGATACGCCGCCAGCCGTCAGACCGCGTTGTGTCTGGATGCCGGCCACTTCCACCCGACGGAAGTCATCTCCGACAAAATCTCCAGCGCCATCTTGTACGTACCGCGCCTGTTGCTGCACGTCAGCCGTCCGGTTCGCTGGGACAGCGACCACGTCGTGCTGCTGGACGATGAAACCCAGGCCATCGCCAGCGAAATTATTCGTCACGATCTGTTCGACCGCGTACACATCGGCCTCGACTTCTTCGACGCCTCCATCAATCGTATCGCCGCCTGGGTTATCGGCACCCGGAATATGAAGAAAGCCCTGCTGCGCGCCCTGCTGGAGCCGACGGCGAAATTGCGCCGACTGGAACAGGAAGGCGATTACACCGCCCGCCTGGCGCTGCTGGAAGAACAAAAATCGCTGCCATGGCAGGCGGTATGGGAAATGTATTGCAATCAACATGATACGCCGGTCGATGCCCAATGGCTGGAAAGCGTACGTCGTTACGAAAAAGACACCCTGAGTCAACGCGGCTAATGCCACAAGGAAACAGAGACTATGCAGAATATCCTCAACGCCTGGTTTGTAGAAGGCATGATTAAAGCAACATCGGACGCCTGGCTGAAAGGCTGGGATGAACGCAACGGCGGCAACATTACCCTGCGTTTAAGCGCCGACGATATCGCCCCCTACCAGGCTGATTTTCATCAACAGCCGCGTTACATCGCGCTGAGCCAGCCGATGCCGGATTTGGCCGACACGCCGTTTATCGTGACCGGCTCCGGCAAGTTCTTTCGCAACGTACAGCTCGATCCCGCCGGCAATATCGGCGTCGTGCAGGTTAACGGCAGCGGCACGGGCTACCACATTTTATGGGGGCTGGAGAATGACGCGGTGCCGACGTCGGAACTGGCGTCGCACTTTCAGTCGCACTGCGTGCGGATGAAAGCCACCGACGGCAAAGATCGCGTGATCATGCATTGTCACGCCACCAACCTGATCGCCCTGACCTACGTACTGGAAAACGATCGCGATATCATCACCCGCAAACTGTGGGAAGGCAGCACCGAATGTCTGGTGGTATTCCCGGACGGCGTGGGCATTCTGCCGTGGATGGTGCCGGGTACCGATGAGATCGGCACCGCGACCGCCGGCGAGATGACAAAACACGCGCTGGTGCTGTGGCCGTTCCACGGCGTCTTCGGCAGCGGCCCGACGCTTGATGAGACATTCGGCCTGATCGATACCGCCGAAAAATCCGCCGAAGTTCTGGTGAAAGTGATTTCCATGGGCGGTATGAAACAGACCATCAGCCGGGATGAGCTGATCGCCCTCGGTAAACGTTTTGGCGTTACGCCGCTGGCAAGCGCCCTGGAGCTTTAACCGTCGGCCCGTTTACTCTCAAAAATCCTTCGCCGTTCAACAGGCGGTAGCGGCATGTCCCCCAGGCGACGGAATAACATCGCGCCTGGGGGACATGATTGCAGTGATTTTCCTGTCCATCTTCACGAGCCGACTGACGCAACGCCGAATACCGCTGGCGCTGATGCTCATCGCCGGAACGGCATTAACACGTTTAAGGAGATATCCATGAGCTTTATGTTGGCACTGCCCAAAATCAGTCTTCACGGCGCCGGCGCAATTGGCGATATAGTGCAACTGATCAAGGGGAAAAAATGGGGCAAAGCGCTGGCCGCTCCCGGCGCGCCCTGTAATCCGCGTACCGCCTCTCGTGAAGAAGTCCGCACGCTGTATCTGGAGGCATTATGATCCGCAAAGCTTTCGTCATGCAGGTAAATCCGGACGCCCATGAGGAATATCAGCGCCGCCATTCACCCATTTGGCCAGAGCTTGCAACGGCGCTGAAACAACATGGCGCTCATCGCTATGCCATTTATCTCGACGCTGAACGCCATCTGCTTTTCGCCACCGTCGAGATTGAATCCGAAGCGCGCTGGCAAGCCGTCGCCCAAACAGAAGTTTGTCAGCGCTGGTGGCGATCGATGCGTGAACTTATGCCGAGCAATCCGGATAACAGCCCGATAAGCCAGACGCTGCAAGAGGTCTTTTATCTGGAATAACGCCGCCTCTGTTTCATCAGATAACCTTCGCGACGGCGGCGCATGCCTGTCACCGTCATCCCGCCGGATGCGAAGCAGCCAAGGTGCGTCGGTGAATATCCGCAACGCGGAAAGCGTGATGTCGGTAATCGATGATGCAAAAGGAATGTTAACTTTAGTTAAATAAATATAAAACTAACTATTTGCTTGCTATTAAATGTTTCCGGATGCTTCTTAACTTAACTAAATAATTCTACTTGCATTAATGCATGGCTGACATGATTCAGTTCGCATAGTTAATTAAAGATTAATATTTATAAAAACATGCCCAAATCAATAATCCTTCTGTTTTCCTCTTACTGCAACCCCAATAGCGATATGATCTTCACGCGCTATATCTGCTGTGGACTATAGGCGAAATAACTCTTAGACATGTAGTAAGGAAAGAGGATGAAGACCAAAACGTCGTATGGCCTGAGTTGGCTCCCGTTAGTCATTATTTTGATTATCGCCGGTATTCTCTGGCAACTCACCCCACCAACAGGACTCAGCCTTGCCGCCTGGCATTCCGCCGTCATTTTCGTCGCAACCATTATCTGTATTGTGGCCAATGTACTGCCGATTGGGGCTATCGGTATTATCAGCATCACCATTTTCGCCCTGACGTATGCCGCGGGCGATACCACCGCCAGCGGTTCAATACAAACGGCGCTCAGCGATCTCAACAGTTCCCTGATCTGGCTGATCGTGGTGGCATTCATGATTGCCCGCGGCTTTATTAAAACCGGGCTTGGCCGCCGTATCGCATTACAAATGATCCGCCTGCTCGGCAAACGCACGCTTGGTCTGGCTTACGGCCTGGCCTTCGCCGATTTGGTGCTCTCCCCCGCCATGCCAAGCAATACCGCGCGCTGCGGCGGCATCATCTATCCCATTGCCGATTCGCTGTCGCGCAGTTTCGACTCGAAGCCGGACGATGCATCGCGCAGTAAAATCGGTACTTTTCTGATCACCTGTATCGGCAACGTCAACGATGTCACCGCTTCCATGTTTATGACCGCCTACACCGGCAACCTGTTGGCGATAAAGCTGGCGGCCAATGCCGGCGTCACCATCACCTGGGGAAGCTGGTTCCTGGCGGCGGTGGTGCCTTGCCTCATCTCCCTGATTCTGGTTCCGCTGCTGGTTTACTGGCTGACCAAACCAGAAATTCGGCGTACGCCGGATGCCCCTAAGCTGGCGATCGAAGAATTGCAGAAAATGGGGCCGATGAGCCGCGGCGAATGGCTGATGGGTACGACCGTGATACTGCTGTTGGTTCTGTGGATTTTTGGCGATAGCCTGGGCGTTGATGCCACCACAGCGTCCTTTGTCGGCCTCTCCTTTCTGCTGTTAACCGGCGTATTGCGCTGGGATGATATCAAAAGCGAGAAAGGCGCCTGGGATACGTTAATCTGGTTCGCCGCCTTGTTGATGATGGCGAATCAGTTGAAAAAACTGGGCTTTACCACCTGGTTCGGCGATCTGATCGGCAGCAATATCGGCCACCTGATGCAAGGCACCAGTTGGGTTCTGGTGCTGTTGATACTCAATGCCGCCTACTTCTACACCCACTATTTCTTCGCCAGCGGCAATGCGCAGATTGCCGCGTTGTTTGCAGTGTTTCTCGGCGTCGGGATTAACCTGAATATCCCGGCTGTTCCGATGGCTTTCATGCTGTCGTTCACCAGCAGCCTGTATTGCTCGCTAACGCAATATACGCACGCGCGCGGACCGATCCTGTTCGGCGCCGGCTACGTGCCGACGGCCGTATGGTGGCGAACCGGCTTTATCGTCAGTCTGCTTAATCAGGCGATCTTTATGAGCGCCGGTCTGCTGTGGTGGAAAGCGATCGGCCTGTACTGATTTTTAGTAACGGGAAAGGCCGGAGTTATCCGGCCTGTTTCGTTTTACCGCGGCAAAAGCAGGGATTAGAAGGAGTAGGACAAACTGCCGACGATACTGCGTTCGGCGCCGAAGTAGCAGAACTCCAGCGAGTTACAGGCCGCCACATAACGTTTATCCGTCAGGTTATTCACGTTCAGCTGCGCGCTCAGACCTTTCAATCCGACCTTCGACAGATCGTACCCGACCGCCATATCCACCAGCGTATAGGAAGGCAGCGTATGCGTATTGGCGCGATCGCTGGTCACGCCGTTCACGTAGCGCACCCCGGCCCCCAGCGTCAAGCCGTCCAGCGGGCCGCGATTCACATCGTAGCTGGCCCAGGCGCTGGCCTGATTACGCGGCGCGTAAACGGCGCGTTTCCCCTGTTCTTCCGTACTGCTCTTCTTGTAGCGAATATCCGTATAGGTGTAGGCGGCCTGCAGGCGCAGATTGTCGGTAATATGGCTGACCGCTTCCAGCTCCACGCCCTCCGATTCGATCTCCCCCACCGAGCGATAGGGATCGGTCGGCTGCACTTTGGTGGCGACATTCTTCTGATTAATACGGAATAGCGACATGCTGTACTGGTTTTGCGAACCTTCCGGCTGATATTTCAGCCCGGCCTCCCACTGACGGCCTTTCATCGGCTCCAGGACGTGACCATCCTCGCCGACAAAACTGGTTGGCGTGAATGCGGTGGAGTAGCTGACGTAAGGGGCAAAACCGGAGTCGAACAAATAGAGCAGCGCCGCTCGGGAGCTAAAATTATCCTTATCCAGTTCGCTGCGGTTACCCGTGCTCTTATCGATATTGGTCACTTTCACCCGATCGTGGCGCCCGCCCAGCGTGAAACGCCAGCGTTCCCAGCTCATCTGATCCTGAACGTAAATCCCCGTTTGTTGCAGCTTATGCTTCTCAATCGTTGACGGGTACATGGCCGTCGGCAAGGCGCCATAAACCGGATTGAAAGCATCAATATCCGGGAATGCGCCTGATGGCCAGTCCACGTCATTATGGCGCTGCTGGTAGTCGATGCCCACCAGCAGGCGGTGGTTCACCGCGCCGGTATCAAAGCTGCCGTCAAGCTGGTTATCCAACGTCAGCGCCGAAAGTTCTTCCCGCGAGCCGGAATAGTAGCGATAAAGCGAGTCGCCGCTGCTCCAGCCATAGGCATAGACCTGGTCCAACCGGACTTTGGTACGCAGATAGCGCAGTTTCTGGCGTACCGTCCAGCCGCTATCAAAACCGTGCTCGAAGTTGTACCCCACCATATTTTGCTTACGGTCGTACTTCTCGTAATTTTCTTCGCCCTCATAGAAGTTATTCGAGATTTTACGGCCGTTGTGCGCCACCACGGTGCCTTCATAGGGTAAACCCGAGTGGCTGCCGCCTTCCGGATCGCGGTGCAGATAGGCCATCAGCTCCAGCCGGGTTTTATCGGCAATCCGCCACGTCAGGCTGGGGGCGATGGCATAACGCTCCTCTTTCAGCGGCCCGAACTGGGTATCCGCTTTACGCACCATGCCGCCAAGACGGAAAGCGAAACGCTCGTCGTCATCCAGCGGCCCGGTGACGTCGAACGCCGCGCCGCGCTGGGCATTATTCCCGGCAAACAGTTTGATCTGCCCGCTGCGTTCAAACGACGGCTGGCGGGAATTCAGCGCCACAATCCCGCCCGGAGAAGCGCGGCCATACAGCACCGACGCCGGGCCTCTTACCACTTCAATGCTCTCCAGAAACCAGGGATCGACCACCAGAGAACTGTGGGAGTTGGTATCCCCCATCATCTTCAGTCCATCGAGATAGACGTTATCCAGGCTGCCGTCGGAAAAACCGCGCAGCACCATGTAATCGAAGCGGTTAGACGCGCCGATTTGATCGCTGAATACGCCCGGCGTGTAGCTCACGGCCTGCCGAACGTTGATCGCGCCCTGCTCCTGAATCTGGTTGCGCGTAACGATGGAAACCGCCTGCGGCGTTTCGATATCCGGCGTCGCCAGCTTGGTGGCGCCGCTTTGCGTTTGGGATGTCACCACTATCGTGTCTTCCTGGGAAGAGGACGAAGCCGTCGTATCCTGGGCAATCGCTGTTGCCGTCAATCCACTGACGACACAACCGACCGCCAGCGCCAGACGAGTTATTCTAAACATGGGAATCTCCACAGAGCCTAATCGCTATTGCAAATAAGAATTATTACTGCTTTTGATCCTGCGTTAGCTATGCGCAGTGACGGCTTGCGTATGCGCAACGCCAAAAAGGGAACTCTGTGGCAATAAGCCCGACGACAGTCGGGACAAAGAAACGTTGTTGGAATAAAAGAAAGGGCTAACAGGCGCTGCGCGCATCGCTCGGCGCAATGCCGTAACGCCGCCGGAAAGCGGTGGCGAAATTGGTGGCGTGCTGGTAGCCGGACATCCAGGCGGCCTGCTGAACGCTATACCCCTGCGCCAGATAGCGCCGCGCGAGATCCAGCCGACAGTCGCGCAAATAATCAAATACCGAGCGCCCATAAACCAGACGGAATTTGGCTCTCAGGCTGCTGGGGCTCATGGCGGCCAGCTGCGCCAGTTCGCCAAGCGTATAGTCTTTTTCAGGTTGCTGCGCCAATAGCCGGCGAACATTCTCCAGCCGGTGCTGCTCGCCGGGCGGCGACAGATGACGCGTTTCCCGCCCGCCGCGCTGGCCGAACGACAGGCCGTGACCCAGCAGTTGCAGCGTGGCGCCTTCCAGCATGAATTGGCGCGCCAGACCCGGCGGCGCTTCCAGCGAGTGCCGTAATCCCGACAGTAAATAACCGGGGATCTGCCATAAAAACGCCGGATAACCGTCGCGCCCCCATGCGCCCAACAGCGAAGACAATAGCGGCTGCTGCGCAGCGCTGTCGGGATGGACGCCAAGTGAAAGGGTACGAAGATGGTGGTCCGCCAGATGGCTGGCGTTCATCATCAGCTGATCGCCCAGCCGGGTGCTAAACGCCATACCGGATCGCACAATAAACTCTTTGCCGTCCAGGCGCAGCGTCACGCAGCCTTCCAGCACCACGAGCGTATACAGCGGGCAACGATGGAGAGACACGGACTCGTAAGGTTGGAGTACCTGCACGTTGGAGTTCGTCAGGCAAAAACCGGAAGACAATGTCATCTCTTCGATGTCTCCCTGTACGACAATCCGTTTTTCTTTGCCACGCTCACGGCTCGACGACAAGTGCGGGAAACGGTAATCGATGCCGTAACGTTCGCCGAAATCGAAGAAATCTTCAATGGAAAATCGCCGTTTTAGCATGAACTAAGAAGATCCCCTTACCCTGTTTAACGTCCGGAATTTGGCCTTCGGTTAACGAAAATAGCGCAGCAAAGCGGAAAAACCGATTTCAGCCTAATAATTATGCACATTATCATTGCTGCGCGATTGCATCAATAAGAGTGAATATCATTCTCGCCAGGAGGGAAGCGCGTCGCTACGCAAGTAAAAAACCATGCGCGCAACGCGCCTTTACTGACATAGCGACGCTGGTGGGATCAGCGATGTTTATGTCGATGACCTTGTTGAGCAGACAACTTAATCCGCGTCATAGCCCAGATTCGGCGCCAGCCAGCGCTCCACTTCGCTGACGGACAGGCCTTTACGTTTAGCGTAGTCTTCGACCTGATCGCGCTGAATCTGCGCGACGGCGAAATACTTACTGTCGGGGTGACTGAAATACCAGCCGGATACCGACGCCCCCGGCCACATGGCATAAGAGTCCGTCAGCTTCATGCCGGCGTGCTTTTCCACGTCCAGCAGTTGCCAGATCTCCGCCTTTTCCGTATGGTCCGGACAGGCCGGATATCCCGGCGCCGGGCGAATCCCCTGGTAGTTTTCACGGATCAGTTGGTCATTGCTGAGGTTTTCATTGGCCGCATAGCCCCAGTAAACCTTGCGCACGCGCTCGTGCAAATACTCGGCGAAGGCTTCAGCTAACCGATCCGATAAAGCTTTCACCATGATTTTGTTGTAATCATCATGCTTCGCTTCCCATTGCTCGGCCAACGAATCCTCCTCCAGCCCGCCGGTGACGGCGAATGCGCCAAGATAGTCCGGCTTACCGCTGGATTTAGGCGCGACGAAATCGGCCAGGCAATAGTTGGGGAAATCCGCTTTTTCCGTTTGCTGACGAAGATGATGGCTGACCAACCGCACCTCATCCCGACGCTCATTGGTATAAACCTCCACGTCGTCCCCCACCCGGTTGGCGGGAAACAGCCCCACGACGCCGCGGGGATGAAGCGCGCCGCGCGCCGACAGATCGTCCAGCATGGCATTGGCGTCGGCAAACAGGCGCTTCGCTTCGTCGCCCACCAGCTCGTCCTCCAGAATGCGCGGATATTTGCCGGCCAGCGACCAGGTCATAAAGAACGGCGTCCAGTCGATATAGTTACGCAACGTTTCAATACTGGCGGAAACCTCCTGTACGCCCAGCCGATGCGCAACCGGCGGCGTATAATCTTCCCAGTCCAGCGGCGCGGCGTTATCGCGGGCGGCTTGCAGCGTGATGGGCGGCGTTCTGGGCTTTTTGCGCCCATGCTGAATACGCACGGTTTCATATTCTTTGCGGATACGGGCGACAAAATCGTCACGCTGACTGGCGGACAGCAGCGCAGAGACAACCCCGACGGTGCGGGAAGCATTCTGTACATAGACCGTCGGGCCGCTATAGTTCTGTTCGATCTTCACGGCGGTATGCGCTTTCGATGTCGTCGCGCCGCCGATCATTAACGGCAGGGTAAAGTTCTGGCGCTCCATCTCTTTCGCCACGTTGACCATTTCATCAAGAGAAGGGGTGATCAAGCCGGACAGGCCGATGATATCCACCTTCTCTTCACGCGCGGTCTTCAGGATCCTATCCATCGGCACCATCACGCCCAGATCGATAATTTCATAGTTATTGCACTGCAATACCACGCCGACGATATTTTTACCGATGTCGTGAACGTCGCCTTTCACCGTCGCCAGCAGGATCTTGCCGGCGGTTTCGCCTTTGGCCTTGCTGGCTTCAATATAGGGTTCGAGGTAGGCGACGGCCTGTTTCATCACGCGAGCGGATTTCACCACCTGCGGCAGAAACATTTTACCGGCCCCGAACAGGTCGCCAACCACGTTCATGCCATCCATGAGCGGACCTTCAATCACTTCAATCGGGCGCGCCGATTCCAGACGCGCTTCCTCGGTGTCCAGCTCAATAAATTCCGTGATGCCTTTTACCAAAGAGTATTCCAGGCGTTTCTTCACCGGCCAGGAACGCCATTCGGCCTGGGGCTTATTGCTCTCGTCATCTGACTTGCTGCCGCGATATTTTTCCGCCAGCTCCAGCATCCGCTCGGTGGCGTCGTCACGACGGTTGAGGATCACATCCTCGACCGCATCGCGCAGTTCGGCGGGAAGATCGTCATAGATCGCCAACTGGCCGGCATTAACGATCCCCATATCCATGCCGCTGCGGATCGCATGGTAAAGGAAGACGGCATGGATCGCTTCGCGCACCATGTCATTGCCGCGGAAAGAGAATGAAACGTTAGACACGCCGCCGGAGATCATCGCATAGGGAAGCTGCCGTTTAATATCCGCGCAGGCTTCGATAAAGTCGACCGCATAATTGTTGTGCTCTTCAATCCCGGTCGCGACGGCAAAAATATTGGGGTCGAAAATAATATCTTCCGGCGGGAAACCCACTTCTTCCGTCAGAATGCGATAGGCGCGACGGCAGATCTCAATTTTACGGGCGCGGGTATCCGCCTGCCCGACCTCATCAAACGCCATCACCACCATCGCTGCGCCATAACGCCGCACCAGCTTGGCATGATGCACAAAGGCCTCAACCCCTTCCTTCATGGAAATGGAGTTAACGATCCCTTTGCCCTGGATACATTTCAGCCCTTGCTCAATGACATCCCATTTCGAGGAGTCAATCATGATCGGCACGCGGGCAATATCAGGCTCGCCGGCGATCAGATTGAGAAAACGGGCCATCACCGCTTTCGCATCCAGCATCCCTTCATCCATGTTGATATCGATGATCTGCGCGCCGTTTTCTACCTGATGGCGGGCGACGTCCAACGCTTCATTGTACTTCTCTTCTTTTATCAGCCGTTTGAAACGCGCCGATCCGGTGACGTTAGTGCGTTCGCCAACGTTAACAAATAGCGTGTCGGCATCGATGCTCAACGGCTCCAGGCCGGACAGACGGCAGGCCACCGGAATAGCCGGTAATTGACGGGGCGCCACGCCTTTGACCACCTCGGCAACGGCGGCGATATGCGCCGGCGTCGAACCGCAGCATCCTCCCACGATATTCAGAAACCCGGCGCGCGCCCATTCACCAATGTGCCGCGCCATATCATCGGCATCCAGATCGTACTCGCCAAAAGCATTCGGCAATCCCGCGTTCGGATGAGCCGACACATAGCACTCGGCAATACGGGAAAGTTCCGCTACGTATTGACGCAGTTCTTCCGGTCCCAGCGCGCAGTTCAAACCAAACGATAAAGGACGGGCATGACGCAACGAGTTGTAGAACGCTTCGGTGGTCTGCCCCGACAGCGTACGCCCGGAGGCGTCAGTGATTGTGCCGGAAATCATCACCGGCAATTCAACGCCCAATGCCTCAAACTCGGTTTCAACCGCAAAGACGGCGGCTTTGGCGTTTAAGGTATCAAAGATGGTTTCGATCATTATCAGATCGACACCACCCTCGATCAGCGCGCGGGTGGATTCCCGGTAAGCGGCGACCAGTTGATCAAAACTGATATTGCGGAAGGCGGGATCGTTCACATCCGGGGAAATAGAGGCGGTTCTATTGGTCGGGCCAAGCACGCCGGCCACATAACGCGGCTTATCCGGCGTCATCGCCGTCCACTTATCCGCGCTGGCGCGAGCCAACCGTGCCGCGGCGGTGTTAATCTCAGCCGACAACGACTCCATCCCATAATCCGCCATCGCGATAACCGTGGAGTTGAAGGTGTTGGTTTCCAGGATATCGGCCCCGGCTTCCAGATATGCGTCGTGAATAGCGGTAATGACCTGGGGTTTGGTCAGCACAAGAAGGTCGTTATTGCCTTTTACGTCGCTTGGCCAGTCGGCAAAACGCTCGCCGCGATAGTCTTCTTCCTGCAAGTGATAGCTCTGGATCATGGTTCCCATACCACCATCCAGCACCATAATGCGTTGCGCTAACTGACGGCGCAACTCGTCTACCCGATTAATCACAAATACCTCATACCAGCGGTGAATATCTCACCAATGCAAGGACCTATCCTAACATAACTTCCCCCTTCGCTAACGTCGCGCCGCATGAGGCTGTCAGGCAAACGACACATTGGCGGCGGTGAAGAAAAGCTTGTACAGCGCTCTCGCAGCACATTCGATATCGGGTCAGGATGGCCGTTAAAAATGTCAAAAACGCCGAGAACGGCGCCTTTGACAGGAAAATTAGTCTCAATCCAATGTCGGATTCATACGACGCAAATCGTAAGGCGTAATCTGGTAAACATAGTAATTCAGCCAGTTAACCAGCAGCAGATGCCCGTGACTACGCCAGGTGGCCTTGGGTACGATCTCGGGATTGTTATCAGGGAAATAATTCACTGGAATCGCCGGGTCAAGCCCACTCGACTTATCGCGAAAATATTCATTCGCCAGCGTCAATGCATCGTATTCAGGGTGGCCGGTAACAAAGGCCAGACGCTTATCCCGACTGGCAAACAGATAGGCGCCGGCCTGTTCGGACTCGACCAGAATCTCCAGGTCGGTACGACCGCGAATCACTTCGGTAGGAAAATCGGCATAACGGGAGTGCGGCGCCAGGAATGTCTCATCAAATCCCCGGGTCAATAACGCGTGAGGTTGCAGCGTATGATGAGAATAGACGCCCGACAGCTTCTCTTTGCGGGTCATTTTCGGTATGCCGTACAGAATATTCAATGCCGCCTGTACGGCCCAACAGACAAAGAGAGTGGAAGTGACGTGCTCTTTTGCCCACTCGATGACTTTTACAATCTGCGGCCAGTAAACCACGTCGCAAAAATCAACCAGCCCCAGCGGCGCGCCAGTGACGATCAAGCCATCAAAGTTTTCATCCTGGATATCATCAAAGTCGCAGTAGAAATTATTCAGATGTTCGGTCGGCGTATTCTTCGACTCACGGCTATCGATACGCAACAACTGAATATCGATCTGCAACGGGGAGTTTGATAGCAATCTCAGAAACTGGTTTTCAGTTTCAATTTTCTTCGGCATCAGGTTCAGTACCAGCACCTTCAAAGGGCGAATTTCCTGCGTTTTGGCGCGCGAGGACGTCATCACAAACACGTTCTCATTGCGCAGAAAACTTACGGCTGGTAACTCATCAGGAACCCGGATTGGCATAACCTTATATCCTCAATGCATACGTTTATACGTTTAGACTTCTAGATGCCTGAAGATAACGATTTTTAACATAAATGTCGAGCATTCACGGCCAAAGGTGAAAATGTTTCACGGTGAACAAGAGCAATGCTCACGAGATTTATCTTTTTTCTTTTGCTCTCTCAATAACCTCCGAATCGGCCAATACCCGCGGACTATCGATCACCATCAAATAAGCTTTCGGTGAACTGGCAACCGTGATTTCCTGTAGCACTCGCTCTTCTACCGGCGATAGACCGCCTTCGTTCATTTCAAGCGCATGTATAATCAGCGTATCCCGACCGAATTTGAACCAGCTCCGCTTTACCAGCCTGCGGCTTAAATCATACAGAACTTTTTGCGCGCGAAAGAAATCTGCAACCAGTAAACGCGAATTACTGAAGACCTGGCTGGCATCGCTAACCTCCTGATGGGTTTCAGGATTACGAACAATCATTTTATTTTTACGGATTTGGATATACAGGATCGACATTAATCTTCCTAATTAACTGATTTTTATGGTTTTATAAAGAAGGTGAGGAATAAAAAACGGAAAGCAGTATAGCGTAATAATCCCACATTTACGTATGAGACTTTTGGTCTGGTTATTAAGATAGTGGGCGAGGCCGTTTGAATCAATGCATGTCCGTCTCAACAACAGCCTTATTTCCCCCCAACGCAAAAAGCCCCATGCTTTCGCATGAGGCTTTTTACTTTATTTGATGCCTGGCAGTTCCCTACTCTCACATGGGGAGACCCCACACTACCATCGGCGCTACGGCGTTTCACTGCTGAGTTCGGCATGGGGTCAGGTGGGACCACCGCGCTATCGCCGCCAGGCAAA